>JAFAWZ010000169.1 GCA_019241495.1 Acidimicrobiales bacterium
GGTCTCGGCCTCAGAGCCCATTCTGGCCGTGGGCGACTCTGTCTTGCTGGCGGCCAGCCCGGCCCTGACGGCCCAGTTCGGGACGCAGATCACCGTCGACGCCGCGGTGGGTCGCCAGGTCTCGGCGGGCCTCGAGCGCCTGGCCGCCTACCAGGCGAGCGGAGCGCTCTCCAAGTACCACACGGTGATGATCGACCTCGGCACCAACGGGGCTTTCGAGACCTCCCAGTTCGCGGCGCTCTCAGGGCTCCTGAGCGGGGTGCCGTCAGTCGTGATCTACAACGTCCACGCCGACCGGCCCTGGGCCTCCACCAGCAACGCCACCATAAGCGCCGGGGTCGCCACTCACGGCTCCCAGATGAAGCTCGTGGACTGGAACCAGGCGGCGTCGGACCCGAGCCTGCTCTACCCCGATGGAATCCATCCCGACTCCACCGGGTCCCGGTTGTACAGCCAGCTGCTCGTGAACAGCCTGACGAGCCGGAACGGCGCGGGGCCTTAGCGGGCGGGCATGCCCCATGGCATCCTGGCATCCTGGCATCCTGCGAATGGGCTAATGGCGGCGCCATCGTTCTGTGGGCGCTTGTTTGCAAAATTTGACGATGAGCGCCCGCAAATACCGCGAGTTTGACATAGTTAGCAACGATAATTATCTGGTACGGGGCGGATTGCTTCGGTAGACCCCTTGCCAGGATACGAACGTATGTTCGATACTCTTCAACCATGGAGGCCATGCAGGCCATAAGAGCCACGGACGGCCTGGACGGTCACAAGCTGATGTCCATGGCCGGCTTGACCAGCGCAGCCGAGCTCGAAGCGGCAAATGCCGACCTGGATGTGGCCGGGCCACTGCACCCGCTGCTACCCGAAGGGGTAGCCCCGGGCTCGACGGTGGTGGTGGGCGGCTCGGTCGCCCTGGCCCTGGCGCTGGTCGCCTCCCTGGCAGGAGTCGAGCGCTGGGTGGCCGGGGTGGGTTGCGGACCTGTGGGTCTGGTGGCAGGGCGCGAGCTGGGGCTGGGTTGGGATCGCCTGGTCCTGGTGGAACCTCCGGATCGGGAGTCGTGGCCAACCGCGGTGGCCGCCACCCTTGATGCCTTCGACATCGTGATGATGCGCCCCCTTGGCCGGGCCAGGGAGCGGGATATTCGACGGCTGATGACCCGGGCCCGCGAGAGGGCCACGGTGCTGGTGGGAGTCGAGACGGCCGGGCACTGTGGTGCGGGCTGGCCGGGAGCGGATGTCCGGCTGCGGGTGACAGGTCGTCACTGGGAGGGCCTCGGTGAGGGGCATGGGTACTTGCGTCGGCGGCGGGTCGTGGTGGAGGCCAGCGGGCGGGGACGGTTGGCCCAGGGCCGCCGTTTGGAGCTTTGGCTTCCGGGCACCGGCGGGGCTGTGGAGAGCATCACCTCACCGGTCGCCACTACCTCACCGGTGAGCAGCGACGGGACAGGGATGGAAGAGAGGGCGGTGTCGTGACCAGGACGTTGACCATGACAGTCATGGAGTGGCCGGCGGTGGCAGCCGGCTTTACCCCGGCTGAACCCGGGGCGGTGATGGCGGGCAATCGGGTGGCGGCGGTGACCGAGGCGGCCCGATCTGCGGGGGTGCGGGTGGGACTACGGCGCCGGGAGGCCCAGGCTCGCTGCCCCGAGCTGCAGGTGGTGCCAGCCGACGAGGCTCGTGACGCACGAGAGTTCGAGCCGGTGCTGGCCGCCATCACGGAGCTGTGTCCCCGCCTGGAGGTGCTGTCCCCCGGTTGCTGCACCTTTCCGACCCGAGGCCCCTCCCGGTACTTCGGCGGTGACCGGCGCCTGGCGCTCAGGGTCAAAGAGACGGTCGAGGCGACCCTGGGTGGCCGCGCCACGGTGCGGGTGGGGGTGGCTGACGACCGCTTCACGGCCCGGGTGGCAGCCGATAGTGCCGAGAAGCTGTCGCCAAACTACTTCCAGGCGGGAGAAGGCGTGGTGGTGATACCGGCCGGTGGCAGTGCCGACTGGCTGGCGAACCTGCCGGTGTCGACCCTGGCCATTGAGGCGAGCGTGCCAGAGGACTTGGTGGACCTGTTCCGCCGGCTGGGGCTGGTTACTTTGGGCTTGGTGGCCGCCCAGCCGGCCGGGCAGGTGTTGGCCCGGTTCGGGTTCGAAGGCGCGCTGGCCCACCGCCTGGCCTCGGGCCTGGACGACCGGCCGGCCCACCTGAGCGTCCCGACCGTGGACACGGTGGTGGAGCTGGCTTTCGAGACACCAGTAGAGCGGGCCGAGGCGGCCGGGTTCGCGGCAGGAGCCCTGGCCGCACAGCTCGAGGAACGGCTGTCCGCTCGGGGCCTGTCGTGCACTCTGCTGTTGGTGGTAGCCGAGACCGAGCACGAGGAGCGCTCCGAACGGAGATGGCGGCTCGGCGTCGGGCCCATGAAAGCGTCGGTCGCAGAGCGGGTGCGCTGGCAGCTGGACGGCTGGCTGAACGGGCCGGCCGCGGCCCGGCCCAGCGCGGGGGTGACGTTGCTCCGGTTGGTGGCAGAGGAGGTGTCACCGGCCGGCGGCAGCCAATTGCAGCTGTGGAACCAGCCGAGCGCGGCCCCCCAGCGGGTGGTCCGGGCGATTGCCCGCCTGGAAGGGCTGTTCGGTCCCGATGCGGTGACGGTGCCGGAATGGCGGGGAGGCCGCCAGCCGGGCCTGCAGGCGGTCCGGGTGCCGGCGGCGACGGTCGACCTGGCCGACCAGCCGGCGACTCCGGCGAGGACGAGGAGTGGAGAGGGGGGCCAGACACCGCCGTGGCCGGGGATGCTGCCACCGCCATCGCCGACCGTGGTGTTCCCCGCCGGGGACCGAGCCTTGGTCGAGGTCCTCGACGAGCGTGGTGAGCGGCTGCGGGTGGATGGCCGGTCCGGGCCCGCCACGCCGGCGACGGTGGCGATCGATGGCCGCCGACGGAAGGTGGCCGGATGGGCCGGGCCTTGGCCGCTGGTCGAGCGGTGGTGGGACCCTGATCGGCGCTGCCGTCAGGCCCGTCTTCAGGTGCTCCTCGAGGGTGGGGACGCCCATTTGCTGGTGCTGGAGACCGGCCGCTGGTGGCTGGCCGGCGTCTACGACTGATTGGTGCGGAGATGGGATGGTCGAACCCACCGGTTCCCTGGGCTGAGCTGGAGCGGCGGCTGTCGGATCGAAGCGTGGCCCCGCCTCCCGCAGCAGACGGGGGAGACAGCCCGGCATGGGGTTACCACCGCAGCACCTACCAGCCGCCCCCGGGTTTGGTCGCCCGATCGGCGCCGGGCGGGGTCCGCTACGCCGAGCTTCACTGCCACTCGCACTACTCCTTCTTGGACGGGGCGTCGTCACCCGGAGAGCTCGCAGAGGAGGCCGCCCGGCTGGGGTTGACCGCCCTGGCTCTTACTGACCATGACGGGTTCTACGGCGCGGTGCAGTTCAGGGAGGCCGCCGGGGCCCTACATCTGCCTACGGTGTTCGGCGCGGAGCTGTCGCTCGACCTGACCCGATCACAGGCAGGGCGGGCCGATCCCGAAGGCCGTCACGTGGTGGTGTTGGCCCGGGGTCCTGAGGGATATCGCCGGCTGTGCCGGGCGATCAGCGAAGGGCAATTGGCCGGCGGGGAGAAGGGCCGGCCGATCTACGACACTGAGCGCCTGGCCGAAGCAGGCCGGGGGGAATGGCTCTGGCTGACGGGATGCCGCAAGGGGGCGGTACCCGGCGCCCTCGTCGAACAAGGGCCAGCCGCCGCCCGCCGGGAGCTCCTCCGGCTGGTCGAGCTGGCCGGGGGAACCGACCATGTCGGGGTCGAGCTGTGGGACCACGGTCACCCACTCGACTCGGCACGCAACGACGCCCTGGCCGAAATGGCCGCTGGAGTCGGGGTGGAGTGCGTGGCCACCAACAACGTCCACTACCACTCCCCGGCCCGGCACCGACTGGCGGCAGCGATGGCCGCGGTACGAGCCAGGCGGTCCCTGGACGACATCGACGGGTGGCTGCCGGCCGCCCCCACCGCTCATCTACGCTCCGGGGTCGAGCAGGCCAAGTGGTTCCGGCGCTTTCCGGGTGTGGTGGAACGGGCCGCCGAGTGGGGCCTGGACTGCGCCTTCGACCTCCTCCTGATGGCTCCCAAACTGCCCCGCTTCCCGTGCCCGGACGGGATGAACGAGACCGGTTACCTGCGCCACCTGGTAGCCGAAGGGGCGCTCGACCGCTACGGGCTGGACGGATCCGAGACCCGGGAGAAGGTCGACGCCCGCCTCAGCCACGAATTGTCGGTCATCGAAGGGCTGGGCTGGCCCGGCTACTTCCTGATCGTGTGGGACCTGGTCCGCTTCTGCACCGAACGCCACATCTACTGCCAAGGGCGGGGGTCGGCGGTCGGCTCGGCGGTGTGTTACGCCCTGGGGATCACCAGCATCGACCCGGTGGAGACAGGCCTGCTGTTCGAGCGGTTCTTGAGCACAGAGCGGGGTAAGGAACCTCCCGACATAGACCTGGACATCGAGTCGGACCGGCGCGAGGAGGTCATCCAGTACGCCTATCAGCGCTACGGTCGGGACTGCGCCGCGCAGGTTGCCAACGTGATCACATACCGGGCCCGATCGTCGGTGCGCGACATGGCCAAGGCCCTCGGCTACGCCGTCGGTCAACAAGACGCCTGGGCCAAGCAGGTCGAGCGCGGCCCACTTCCCGCCCCAGGCGCCGACACCATCCCGGCCCCGGTGCTGGAGCTGGCCGGCCAGCTCGCCTACGCCCCCCGCCATCTCGGCATCCACTCCGGTGGCATGGTGCTCGCTGATCGGCCCATCGCCGAAGTGTGCCCCATCGAGTGGGCCCGGCGCGAGCAGCGCACCGTGCTGCAGTGGGAAAAAGACGACTGCGCGCTAATGGGCCTGGTCAAGATCGACCTACTGGGCTTGGGGATGCTGTCGGCGATCCATTACACCATCGACCTGGTCAACCAAGTGCACGGCATGAACCTGGCCTTGCACACCATTCCCGCCGATAACCCTGCTGTATACGACATGATCTGCGCCGCCGATGCCATCGGTGTGTTCCAGATCGAAAGCCGGGCCCAGATGCAGACCTTGCCCCGGATGCGACCGCGCTGCCTTTACGACCTGGCCATCCAGATTGCCATCATCCGGCCCGGCCCCATCCAAGGCGGCAGCGTCCACCCGTTCCTACACCGCCGCGATCAAATGAGGCGCAACGGAGAGGAGAAGATCTCCTACCCCCACCCCTCGCTCGAGCCGATCCTCGAGAAGACGCTCGGTGTCCCTCTCTTCCAGGACCAGCTCATGAGGATCGCCACCGAGGTGGGCGGCTTCAGCGCCGGCCAGGCCGACGAACTACGCCGGGCCATGGGTAGCAAGCGCAGCCGCCAACGCATGGCCGCCCTCAAGGACCAGCTGTATGAGGGTATGGCCGCCCGGGGCATCACAGGGGAGGTGGCCGATCAGCTGTGGGCCAAGCTGGCGGCCTTCAGTGATTACGGCTTTCCGGAAAGTCACGCGCTGGCCTTCGCCCACCTGGCCTATGCCAGTGCATGGCTCAAAAGGTGGTATCCGGCCGCGTTCTGCGCTGGGCTGCTGAACGCCCAGCCCATGGGTTTCTACTCGCCTCATTCCCTGGTGCTCGACGCTCGTCGCCACGGCGTCACCGTCGCCACCCCGGACCTCAACTCCTCCGAGCCCCAAGCCAGTCTCGAAACCACGAGCCGCCAACCGTCACCGGCCGCGCCGGTCGATCAGCCGTCTGAGCGGTGGGGCCTGGGAGGCCCCAGATTGCGTCTCGGCCTGGCCTCGATCCGCACCCTGGGAAGTGACCACGCCCGCCGGATCGTCGACGAGCGCCGGCAGCACGGCCCATATCGATCGATGGAAGACCTGGCCCGGCGGGTGCCGTCGCTTACCCTGGCGCAGCTGGAAGCCCTCGCTACTGCTGGTGCCTTCGGTTGCCTCGGCCTGAACCGTCGCCCGGCGCTGTGGTCCGCGGGTGCAGTCACCCAAGCCCGGCCCGACCGCCTCCCCGGGATCATTGCAGGTGGAAGCTCACCACAACTGCCGGCCATGAGCGAACGCCAAGTGGCCCACGCCGACCTGTGGGCCACGGGTATCAGCCCCGACGGCCATCCCACCCGCTTCGTCCGAGCCCACCTCGATGCTCTTGGAGTCACCCCGAACAACAGGCTCGCCGACCTTCCCCCCGACGGCAAGGTGCTGGTGGCCGGGATCGTCACCCATCGCCAGCGCCCGGCAACGGCGAGCGGGATGGTGTTCCTCAACCTGGAAGACGAGACCGGCATGACCAACATCATCTGCTCCCCCGGTTTTTGGGCCCGCTACCGCCAGATCGCCCAAACCAGCCCTGCCCTCATCATCCGCGGACGACTGCAAAGCACCCACGGCGTGATCAACATCATCGCCGAGCACATCGAAGCCCTTCGCTTGATCGCACCGAACCGCAGCAGGGACTTCCGGTGATCCGAGGATCGACGGTCCTTATTCAGTCGTATCAGCGCCCACCACCCCGTAGAGAGCTACACGCGGTACGGGCATGGTGGGTGGTGGAATCGGCTGGAGCTGGGCGGCGTGCAGCTTGTAATAAGGAGAGCTGTAGTACCGCGCGTCGTCGTTGGGAACCTGAAACGAGACCTCGTCTGGACCTGGGGACGGATCGGCAAAAAGTCGGTGCTCCGCCACACCTTTGGGATTCGGCATTCAGATTTCCCTTCGCCTCGGCAGGCAACATACCAACGGTCGAGACGAGGGCCCGGGGTGCCTGCGAAGAGTTCACCGTAAGTTCAATCAAAACCGGCGTCCCCTACCATCGATGGAGTAGTGAACCAAAAGCTCGAGCTCCGGACCACCGCGATGGCTTCTCATGGCCATGCGGTCGGCCGCGCCCCGGATGGAAAGGTGGTCTTCGTGGGCGGGGCGCTACCAGGCGAGCTCGTACGAGTTGAGCTCACCGGCGACAAGAGCAGGTACGCGACGGCCCGGACCACTGAAGTGCTCGATGCCTCACCAGACCGCGTCGCCCCACCGTGCCCCCATGTCGCGTCAGGTTGCGGCGGCTGCCAGTGGCAGCACGTGACGCTACCGGCCCAACGCCGGCTGAAACGCCAGATCGTGGAGGAATCACTTCACCGGTTGGGCCATCTGCGACCACCGCAGTTGGAGCCGACCGTGGAGCTGGCGCCGTGGGCCTACCGCACCAGCCTGCGGGCTGGTGTCCGGGACGGACGAGCCGCGCTGAGGCGACTCCGGTCCGCTGACCTGGTCCCCGCCGCCGGCTGCCTGATCGCCCATCCCCTCCTTTCCGACCTGCTGGAGGGACGCCGGTACGGGCGGGCCCGTGAGGTCATATTGCGCTGCGGGGCCAACACCGGCGATCGGCTGGTGGCCACGATCCCGGCCCGGTTGGCGGTCCAGGTCCCCGCCGGTGTTCGGCCCGATCACCTCGAGGAGCTGGCCGCTGGACAGCGATGGCGGATCTCGGCCAAATCCTTCTTCCAGAGCCGCCCCGACGGGGTGGACGCTCTGGCCCAGCTCGTTTCGGCGGCGGCCCACGAGCTGGCGTTCGAGCTGGGAAAGCCCGGCCGGGCTGCCGATCTCTACAGCGGGGTGGGCGTCTTCGCCGGGGTATTGGCTCATGCCGGCTGGTCGGTTGTGGCGGTGGAAGGCTCTGCGAGCGCGTTCGACGACTCCAGGGTCAACTTGCGTGGGCTCGAGGTGGAAGCCACACGAGGCGACGTAGGCCGGTGGACGCCCGAACCGGTGGACATGGTGGTAGCCGACCCGAGCCGGGACGGGCTCGGGCGAGACGCCGTCGCAGTGATCGCAGGCACCGGAGCACGGCGAGTGGTATTGATCAGCTGCGATGTCGCCAGCCTGGCCAGAGACGCCGCGCTCCTCGGTGAAATCGGCTACAGAGTGCGATCGATCACGCCGGTGGACCTTTTTCCTCAAACCTTCCATCTCGAAGTTGTCAGTGTTTATGACAGGGCGAACGGAAGACCGTGAACCTGGACGAGGCCGCCAACGAGCTGTACCGCCTTGACCCGGCCGAGTTCACCACCCGGCGCGATGCCGTGGCTCGAGAGCTGCGCCAGGCCGGTGACCGGGAGCTGGCGGGTGCGGTAAAAGCGCTCAGGCGACCCAGCGCCGGAGCCTCCGTCGTGAACCGGCTCGTCTGGGCGCAGCCTGACGAGTTGGGCCGCCTCCTGCAGCTCGGCAACGAGATGAGGCGAGCCCAGGCTTCGTTGGCCGCTGACGAGCTGCGGGCTCTGCGCCGCCAGCGGCAGCAGCTGGTAGCCGCCTTGGCGCAGGAAGCACTACGGCTGGCCGTCGAGGCTGGCCACTCGGTCAGTGCGGCCACCGAGCGAGAAGTCGAGTCGACACTGGACGCGGCGTGGGCCGACGAGGACGCGGGCGCGGCGGTCGGGACCGGGCGCTTGATCAGAGCGCTCCGCCGTCAGGGGATGGAGCCGGTCGACCTCGATGGTGCAGTCGCCGGGAGCCGGGATCGGATGCCGGACAAAGAGCCGGTCCCCCAGCTGAACGCGCTCCCACCCGGGGCGCGCCGGGAGGCAGAGATCGCGGAGGCCGCCGCCCGGGCTGCGCTGGAAGGCGCGGAAGCCGAGCTCGCGGGAGCCGAGATCGGCCTACGCCACGCCGAGGACCACGACAGCCAGGTCCGCCGGCAGGTGCAGCACCTGCAGGCCGCCCTCGAAGGGGCGCTCGACGAGGCCCGCCAGGCCGGGGACCGGCTGCGTGAGGCACTCCAGCGCCGCGACAGCCTCCTGGAGCGGAGCAAGCGGGCCCGACTGGAGCATGACTCGGCCGCGGCTCGGCTTCGAGACCTCGACAGATCCTGAGCACGAAGGGCTGGACTCTCGCCTCAGGGACGGGCAAGCGGGACTTCATCCCTCCCGCTCATCCCCGCCAACCGGGCCGCGGCCTTGGAGCCGTGCCGAGTCGGGCGCCGTGACGACTGACGTCAAGCGTCATCGCAGGAGACGGAAGGTCTCGCGGATCTCGGCAATGGCGATGTCCGGTTCCTCCGCTGGCCCGAAATGCCCTCCATGGGGGTAGCTCGAGGCGCGCCGGATGTTGAAGTAGTCGGGGCACCAAGAGCGCGACCGGCCGGTCAGCTCGTCGCGATCGAAGAAGGTGATGCCGGTAGGCGCCTCGACTACTGGCCTGCGATCGTGTGACGCCTGCCATGAGTGAAACACCATGTCGTGGTAGGCCTTCATCGAGCTGCCGATGCTGTCGGTGTACCAGTAGAGGGAGAAGGTCGTTAGGAGGAAATCGGCGTCAAAAGCATCGAGGACGTCTCCGTCGTTGTCACTCCACGTGGCACGGCGGTGCAGCAGCCAGGCGAGGAGGCCGGCTGGCGAGTCGGTCAGCGCGGCCGCCAGCGTCTGGGGCTCGAGCGCGTGCACGGTCAGGTGGGCCGACGGGGTGCGCCGGCGCAGAGCGGGCGCCGGAGTGAACACGGGATCAGCGGGCATCTCGGCGGGGCGGGCCATACCGAAGTCGGGGCCGATGTCCAACGGGCTCTCTCCCCGGAAGACCCCGAGGGGCACGACACCGAACAACTGCAACCCGATCAGGGAATCGGCATGCTTGTGGCCGAGCTGCTCGGCTGCCAAAGCGCCCATGTCGCCGCCCGCGACGGCGAAGCGCTCGTAGCCCAGTACGTCGCGCATCAGCTTCACGAACACGTCGGCCATCTGGGTAAATCCCATGGGCCGCACCGCTAGTGGGGTGGAGAAGGTGAAGCCCGGAAGCGATACCACCACCACGTCGAACGCGTCCTCGGGGTCACCGCCGTAGGCACCGGGGTCGGCCAGGCGGTCGATCGAGGCGTGCCAATCCCAGAACGTCCATGGCCATCCGTGCAGGAGGAGGAGCGGGACCGGTGCAGGACCACGCCCACGGCGCAGGACGTAGTGGAGAGCGATCCCGTCGACGTCCACGCGGAAGTGATCGAAGCCGTTCAGGGCTCGTTGGGCGGCTTCCCAGTCGAAGTCGAGCCAGCGGGCGACCCATTGATCCAGAAGGCCGGTCGGAAGACCGTACTCCCAGGTGGCGTCACGATCGGGGGCGAAGCGGGTTGCTTTCAGACGAGCATGAAGATCGTCGACGCGTCCGGTCGGCACGCGGATCTCGAACTGCTCGGGTTGGCGGGCCGTCACGATTGCCATGCGGCCGCGACATTACATGTACCTGTCTGGCCAGGCCGGGTCGAGTACGTTCCGAGCTCATGGAACGGTACCCCGAATCGCTCTGGGGCGTCGACCACTCCGGCTAGCACACCGACCACCAGACAGAAGGCCGTGACTCCATGTATCGCTTCAAGGGAAAGAGGGTCCTCGTCACCGGGGCCGCATCGGGGATCGGCCGAGCAACGGCCCTCCGCTTCACCGCCGAGGGCGCCGTCCTCGGTCTTTGCGACTTGAACCACGAGTCACTCACCGCCGTCGGGTCAGAGACCGGACTGGCGCTGGGGGAGCTCTTCATGCGGACGGTCGATGTCGCCGATGGTGAGGCCCTCGAACGTTTCGTAGTCGACGCCGGGCAGGCACTCGGCGGGATCGACATCTTGGTCAACAATGCGGGCATCGGTTGTTTCGGCCACATCGACGAGATCACACCCGATCAGTGGAGGCGGGTATTTGCGGTCGACGTCGATGCCATCTTCTATGCGTCGCGCGCCGCGCTTCCGTTCTTGCGAACCAGCACAGGGTGCATCGTCAATACCGCGTCGATCTCTGGCTTGTTCGGAGACCCCGGTTTGGCGGCCTACTGCGCGGCGAAGGGCAGCGTGGTGAACCTCACCAGGCAGCTCGCCGTCGACCACGCGCCCGAGGGCATCCGGGTGAACTGCGTCTGTCCTGGCGGAACGAGCTCGCCCATGCTACGCAGCCATCTGCGCGACGCCGCGTTCGTGGACGAATACGCCCGCACCGTTCCGATGGGCCGAGTCGGAACCCCTGAGGAGATGGCGGCCGGCATCACCTTCCTCGCGTCGAGCGATGCCAGTTACATAACGGGCACCGAGCTCACGATTGACGGCGGGGTCACCGCCCAGACCGGGCAGCCCCATTTCGATCGTCTTTATCGAGAACGCGGATGGGACCAGAGGATCTTCAGGCAGACGCGCTCTGAAGGCGGTTCCTGAAGGCGGTTCATGAACCGCCGCGGCCTGAGCCTGGATGGTCGTGGGCCCAACGAATCGGGTTGGTCTCCAACCATTCGATGGTCAGCTCCGCGAGGGGCGTCGTGCGCACCTCCAACCACGTGAGACCCCGAGGACCAGCCTGGATCCCGTACGGGTTCCCGGCCGGGGTGAACCACCCTTCTCCCACGCCCAGCTCTCGGCTCCCTTGCAGGGCCGAACCCTCCATGACGAAGACGAGCTGATCGGTGTTGTGACGATGGCGGGGCACGTTGAACCCGGGCGGGACACGCGTCTGCAGGATGTTGTAGCCGCCGCAATCGATCGGCTGGATCTCCATGTCCTTGAAGTACTCATGGAGATCGACCTTCCCCACGATCTCATCCGGGAACTGGCCCCCACCGTCGACGGGTACGTCCACTGGGAACCACGGTGCATCCCCGATGTCGAAGAACAAGGTCTTGGTCCGGCCCGCGCCACTAGCTTGCGAGAAAACATCCTGGACAGACGCATTCGTCACGACAACCCCCTCATGGCAAACCCTCCCACGAGATACCTCGACACATCCTAAGCGCCCGGGACAGGATTGAGTAAACGAAGAGGAGGCGGCGGCACTAGACATATGACGATATAGGCCGTGGCCTGGCTATGCGACTGAGATGGGTTCCGAGTGCCTCCGCCTCCTCTTCGTTCAAGTTGTCCTGTCCCGGGCACTAACCCGGTTCATCGGGCGAGCCACCGGGAAGGATCAGGACTGAAGGATCAGACCACGGACCAGGCAACGAGAAGGTGGTGTCATGCCACAGAAGGCGTGGAGCAACAAGCGGGAACGGCAGTACGAGCACATCCTCCACGGTCTCGAGGACCGAGGTCGTTCGGAGAGGGAGGCCAAGTCCATAGCCGCTCGCACCGTGAACAAGGAGCGGGCCCAAGCCGGAGAGGCCGACCGCCGCAGCCGGACGTCGACGGCTGACATCTCTTCGGGTCGCCGAGGCGGTCTGCGATCTCACCGAGGCCCTGGTGGGCCAACCTATGCCCAGCTGTACAACGAGGCACGCCAGCGCCGTGTCAAAGGGCGCTCGAAGATGAACAAGACCCAGCTGGCGCGTGCTCTCGGGCGCTAGCGGTAGAGCCGTCAGGATGGCATAGTGAATGCCACGCTGGCGTCCCTGAAGGCTTCGGCCGCGGACTGCCGGGCCTGTGACCTGTGGAGCCGAGCCACCCGGGCGGTGTTCGGCGAGGGCCCGGCCCCTGCAGCGATGATGCTGATCGGCGAGCAACCAGGCGATGAAGAGGACAGGTCGGGTCGACCGTTCGTGGGACCTGCAGGCCGCGTGCTCGACCGGGCACTCACGGAGGCGGGGATCGAACGGGCCGACATTTATGTGACCAATGTGGTCAAACATTTCAAATGGAAGCCCCAAGGGAAGCGACGGATCCACGACAGACCGAACCGCACTGAAGTGGCCGCCTGCCATCCCTGGCTGGCCAGCGAGCTAGAGATAGTCCGGCCGCAGGTCCTCGTGCTCCTCGGGGCCACGGCAGCCCACGCCCTGCTCGGCCAGGCGTTCTCTGTCAGCCGCGAACGGGGCCGCGACCTGTTGGGGACCAGCCTCGCCCCACACGTGATCGCGACTATCCATCCATCTGCGATTCTGCGTGTCCCCGCTGACGCTGACCGCGAAGTTGCCCTAGGCCACCTTAGATCGGACCTTTCGAGCGCCTCATCCTTGCTCCAATAGCCACGCCAACGCCCTGAGCGCTCGGTAACTGTTTTGCCCATGCTGGTGGCGGGAATCAACTAGGCATGCGCCGGGTCCTTGCGCTTGCTGCCTGGGGCTACGTCGTGTGGGTCATCCTCACGTGGACACTGACACTGGAGCAGCTGGTGTTCGGAGGCGTCGTGGCGGTCGCCGTGGCGGTGATGCTGGCTCCGTTGGGCGGCGTAATCGGGCCATGGTGGCTTTTCACGCCGCGCCGCCTTCTGGTCGTCGTCCACCTGATCGCCGAGGTCGTCAGGAGGATCCTGGTCGCGAACGTCAAGCTCGCGGCGCGGATCTGGTCACCCCGGCTCCCGCTCTCGAGCGGGATGGTGATCACGCCAACACATGAGCGAGGCGATGGCGGCATAGCCGCCGTCGGGATCATCACGTCGTTGATCGTCGACAACCAGATCACCGATATCGACCGGCGGCGCCACCTGTTTCAGTACCACGCCGTGGCGGTACCCCCCGAGAACCGCGCCGCGGCCAGGCGGGCGATCAACGGACCGATCGAGGACCTGCTTGCTCGTTTCGAAATCCGCGAGCCGGCCAGGTGAGGAGATGACCGACGTGTACCTCGCCGTCGTGATCGCCGAGCTGGCGCTGGTAGCGATCCTACTAGTGCGGCTGGGAAGGGGGCCGACGGTCTCGGACCGGATCGTCGCTCTGAACACCATGGCGACCCAGACCGCGCTGGCCACCCTTTTCTTCGCTGCCTACGCCGATCGGACCGTCGACTTGGATGTGGCCATCTGGCTGGCATCGTTCAGCTATCTCGGCGCGATCATCTGGTCCCGATACCTGGAGCGCGGGCTCCTTTGATCGAGGGCTTGGTCATCGGGCTCGTCGCGCTCGGGTTCCTGTTCTCCCTTTCGGGAGCGGTCGGCATCGTCCGGATGCCCGATGTGTACTGCCGGATCCAGTGCTCGTCGAAGTCCGTCACCATGGGTGCGATCCCGACTCTCGTCGCCCTGGTCATAGCCGAGGGACCGGTGAGCACCTACGGTTCTCGCGCACTCGTGGTAGCGGGATTGCTCGTCATCCTCAGCCCTACCGCATCACACGCGTTGGCGCGTGCCGCGTACAAGGCCGGAGTGCCGATGTGGGCCGGCGCGATGAGAGACGAGCCGCACGACCAGACCTCCACGAAAGAGGCGGGATGACCGGCTTCTGGGCGCTCGACTACCTCTGCCTGGCGGCCATTCTGGCGAGTGGGTTCCTGGTGGTGCGGATGCGGAACCTCAACGCTGCCGTGATGGCCCTCTCGGGCGTCGGCACGGTGCTCTCCTTGACCTTCCTCGTATTGGGAGCTCCTGATGACGCCCACTCCGAGGTTGTCGTGGGAGCGATCGCCTTACCGACCCTTTACCTGATCGCGATCGCCAAGGCCCGCACCAACGTTTCGGCTGAGGACGAGTTGGGGGAAAGCTCGGATCGGCGGCACCCGGGATGAGGCCGCGGGAAACGGACGACGAACCCACCCACCGTCCCATCATCGGCGCTGTCCTCGTGGCGGGGGTCGCGGTAGTGCTGGCCGTGGCGATGGTCGATCTGCCCCGTGAAGGCGCTCCCTTGCCATCTGTCGCCCGCTACGCCATGGATGTGGCCATTCCGAAGTGGGGCATTACCGAGCCGGTCAACGAAATCGTTTACGGCACCCGCGGCTTCGACACCTTCGGCGAGACGTTCCTCCTGCTGGGCGCGGTCGTCTGCGTCATCACGCTCACACGGCGGCGAGAACCGAGGCAGGGTTTCATCGGTGAGCAGGAGGCCGGAGCTAGAGAGCAGGCCCGCCACGACGCCGGGTCGGGTGGCAACGAGACGGCCCGCCAAGCGGAGAAGGCAGAAGAGCCGGGAGAGGACCCTACCGACCGCCCGGTTGGTCCCGCCACCCCGGACCACGAGCCTCTTGGCCGGCCTGCCCCCGAAGCTGCCCAGGCCATGACGGTCGTCGTGCGTGTTGCCAGCCGGGTCGCCAGCCCGATCCTGGCCGTCGCCGGCATCTACCTGGTGGCGTGGGGATACTCGCCAGGCGGTGGCTTCCCTGCGGGGGCCGTCATGGCAGGCGTCATCCTTCTCGTGTACGCCGCATTCGGGTACCGCCGCATCGCTCGGGCCGTGCAGCCGAGCATCTTCGAGACTCTGGAGCTCCTCGGAGCGCTGATTATCATTGGATGCGAGACGCTGGGCTTGGTCCTGAAAGGCTCGTTCTCTGCGAACTGGATCCCGCTTGCGGAGCCACAGACCATCCGCAGCGGCGGAATCCTCCAGCTGTTCTCGGGCGGCGAGTTCATCGAGGTTGCCACCGGGCTGGTGCTGGTCATCTTCGCCATCTTGGGCATGGAGCACGATTGGGCACGGGACCGACAGTGATAGTCGCGAATTACCTGACCGCTGCTGCTCTGTTCTGCTTCGGTCTCTACACCGTCCTGACCCGGCGAAACCTGATCAAGATGGTGATGGGGCTCTCCCTCATCGAGTCCTCCAGCTATCTGTTGCTCATCTCCATGGCCTACCGGCGTGGGTCGACTCCCCCGGTGCTGCTCAACCCGCCCCACGGCCAAACAGTCACCGGTCTCGCCAAGGGAAACGTGGCGGACCCGGTGCTTCAGAACTTCTGCCTGACCGCGATCGTCATCGGCGTCGCCGTGACCGCAGTGTTCCTGTCCGTCGCCGTTCGGGTGAGCCAGCACTACCGCTCACTTGACTCCGATCGCATGCGGGAAATGAAGGGGTGAGCTCTGCAGGGCTGTCGTCCCTACTCCCCCTTCCAGTCGCTGTTCCTATCACCGGCGCCGTGCTGGCGCCGCTCGCGGCGCGCCTTTCCAAGCATCTGGCCTTCGTCTCGTGCATCGCCACGACAGGTGGCGGCCTGGCCATCTTGGTGATCCTCGCCCCGACGGTCTTCTCCGGACGCGAGCTGACCCACTTTCTCGGCCATTGGGCCCCGTTCTCGGGCCAGGAGCTCGGCGACACTTTCGGGGCCGACCCGTTCGGCTTGGCCTTCGCCTTAGCCGTCGCGGCAATCGGCCTGCTGTTGCTCATCTTCTCGCTGTCGAGCTTGCTCGACCTCGGGCGCCGAGAGCTCGGGGCCTACGCCTGCCTGTCGCAGCTCCTCATCGCCGCCCTAATAGGGTCAGGGCTCACCGCGGACCTGGTCAACCTTTTCGTCTGGTTCGAGGTCGCGGCCCTCGCCAGCTACGGCCTCACCGGGTTCTTCTTAGAGCGCCCGCTTGCTCTGGAGGCTGCGTTCAAGATCCTCGTCCTTACCAATCTGGCTAGCTTCGCCGTCTTCATCGGCGCGGCCATCATCTACTCCGACCACGGTGCCCTCAACTTCGGGCAGATCGAGCAGGCCCTGCACGGCCATACGCGAGACGCCGATCTGGTGGCCCTTGGGATCCTGCTTGCCGGGTTCGCCACCAAGGCAGGGGTCATCCCTTTCCACGGCTGGCTGGCCGATGCCCACACCGCGGCGCCCGGACCGGTATCGGCCCTGTTCTCCGGGCTCATGGTCAACCTCGGCGTCGTAGCCATCGTACGGCTGTCGCTGCAGATCTTCGATTCGCACACCGCCGACCCGGTCCTCGGCTTGTTGACGGTGCTCGGCGCGATCTCTGCTGTCGTCGGCGCCGTCCTCGCCCTCGCCCAGGACGACCTGAAGCGGGTTCTCGCCTACGACACCATCTCGCAGATGGGCGTGCTCCTCGTCGGCTTTGCCACCCATGAGGCGGCCGGGATCAGCGGCGCTACCTATCATCTCCTCAACCACGCCATCTTCAAGTCGCTTCTGTTCCTCTGCGCGGGCGCCATCGTCCACGCAACCGGCCTCGACAAGCTGTCCGAGATGGGAGGCCTGGCGCGCCGCATGCCCCTTATAGCCGCGGGGTTCGTGGTGGGCGCGGCGTCGATAGCGGGGGTGCCACCTCTGAACGGCTATGTGTCCCTCGGGCTCATACACGAGACACTGTTCTCACACGACCGGGCGGCCTACGTCGCGATAGTTGTCGCTCAAATTGTCACGGTCGCTGCTCTCGCCCGGGCCACCTACCTGGCCTTCTTCCGGAGGCGGACCCAGAGGCTTCCCGACCTCACCCCATTGCATCCCGGAATGATCACAGCGCTTGTCGGACTGGGAGCCGGCTGCGTCGGCTTTGGGATCTTCCCCTACGAGGTGCTCCGCCACATCGTCGAGCCTGCCGCGGGCGGCCTCCTCGCATCCAATGCGTACGCGGCCGGCGTCCTCAGCGCCGGGGCCCACCTGCCCATACCGGCCGTCAACTACGCCTACTTCTCGGCACGTGACTTTCTAACCGCGCTCGGCACCCTCGCGGCCGGGCTCGCTCTTGCAGCGTGGTACGTCAGGGTGCCCGAACCCCGACCGATCACCTGGCTACGAGCCCTTCACACCGGATCGGTCAACGACTATGCGAGCTACCTCACCGCGGGCGGGATCGTCACGGTCGCGGTGCTGGTCATCCGGTAGGTGCACCACCCATGGCGGCCACAGGCAGGCTCACGACGACGTCAGGCCGGCGGCATGGTCGGGGACATAGGTCTGCGCCGCCCTCGACGGTCGCTCGTACGCCCCCGGTGGCGGCGGCGAGGGCAGCTCCAGAGGGGTCACCGCCACATCGTGGTAGTGGATGGTCGACAACAGATGGGCGATCATATTGATCCGGGCTCGACGCTTGTCCTCGCTTTCGACGACGTACCAGGGGGCTTCTGGGATGTCGGTGTGGGCGAACATCTCGTCCTTGGCCCGCGAGTAATCGTCGAAGCGGCTCATCGATTCGAGGTCCATCGGCGAGAGCTTCCAGCGCCGCATCGGATCATCGAGCCGCTTGCGGAACCGCCGCTCCTGCTCGTCCCGGCTCACCGAGAACCAGTACTTGCGCAGAATGATGCCATCGTCGACCAGCAAACGCTCGAAGATCGGGCACTCGTACAGGAACCGCCGGTACTCGGCCTCGGTGCAGAAACCCATGACCCGTTCGACACCAGCCCGGTT
>JAFAWZ010000201.1 GCA_019241495.1 Acidimicrobiales bacterium
CTATGAAGATGATGGCCGGCGCCTGCTTGCGGGCCGTCTGGAACAGGTCCCGCACCCGGGAGGCGCCGACCCCCACGAACATCTCCATGAAGTCCGAGCCGGTGACCGACAAGAAGGGCACGCCCGCTTCGCCGGCGATGGCCCGGGCGAGAAGGGTCTTGCCTGTGCCGGGAGGCCCGACGAGCAGGACACCTTTGGGGATCTTGGCCCCGATCTCCTTGAACCGGTTGGCCGAGCGGAGGAAGTCCACCACTTCCCTGATCTCCAGCTTCACCCCCTCGTAGCCGGCCACGTCGGCGAAGGTGGTGCGGGGCCGTTCGGTCGTGTACACCTTGGCTTTCGACCGGCCGATGGACATGATCCCGCTCATCTGGCCCTGGGCCCGTCGGGTGATGAAGACAAGGAGCAGGATGATCAGCGCCCCGTAGATGATGTAGGGCAGCCAGGCCGCCCAGGCGCTGGTGCTCGTCCTGGCCAGCTTCACGTTCACGTTGTGCTGCTGCAGGTCGGTGAGCGGCCCGCTGTTCTGGGCCAGAGGCACGCCCTGTGTCGCGTACTGCTGGCCCGTCTTGAGGGTGTAGGTGATGTGGCCGCTGTCTACGTTGATCGTCGCCTGGGTGACGTTCCCGGAGTTCACCGCGGATATGAATTCGGAGTAGTTCTGGCCGGGCGGGTTGTTGGAGCCCCGCATCGAGGTGAGGGCCAGGGCCAGGATGACGACTGTGGCCAGCACGACGGCGATCCATCGCCAGTTGCTGCCAGACGGGCTGCCGCCGCTCGGGGCCCCCTGCCCGCCACCACCCCCAGGGCGCATGTCGCGCATGTCTCCCGGCTGCCTGCTCATGGTTCTCCATGGTAGGCCGGGCCGTCCGTATAACACTGGCCACCCAGATAACCCCCGGCCGTCCTGATGCGTCGGTATTCTTTCTCGTCGATGGAGCGCCGCCCGCTTTGCGCCCGGCCCGGCTGCCAGGGGCTGACCGTGGCCTGGCTGACCTATGACTACGCCGGACAGCGGGTGTGGCTCGACGATCGCCCCTCCGAGGTGGGTGGCGACCAGTGGGGCCTGTGCTCGGGTCACGCCGGGCGGCTGCGGGCCCCGCAGGGCTGGACCCAGGTCGACCGGCGGATCGGGACCTTCTGAGGCTGGAACGGCTCGAGTCGCCCGTGCCCCCGCGCTGGGGGGTGAAGGTCGCGGTCGTCGGTTTCGCGGTCGGGCTGGTGCTGTCCACCGTGACGGCCAGCATCGCCGGGGCCGCGACGGGCTTCCGGGCCGGCTCCAACGCTCCCGTGCCCATAGCGGTGACGGCCGCCGACGTGGCCGGGCTGTGGGTGGGTCTGGTGGGCGCCGCCGTCTACGCCAGCCGGACCCGGGGCCGCGGGTCGTTGGCGGCGGACTTCGGCTACCGCATCGGTGCCTGGTGGGACCTCCTCGCCGGCGCGCTCGTAGGCCTCGCCTGCCAATACGGTCTCGTGCCGCTGATCTACCTACCCTTCGAGCACCTCGACCGGAACCTGTCCCACCAGATCGGCCGCCCAGCCCAGCGCGACACTGCTGCGGCCCACACCTCGGCGGCTCTGACCGTGCTCATCATCTTCTTGGCCGTGGGGGCGCCGCTCGTCGAGGAGCTGTTCTTTCGAGGGCTTCTCCTGCGATCCCTGGCCGGCTGGATGTCCACTCCGATCGCCATCGTCGTCACCGGTCTGTTGTTCGCCCTGGCCCACTTCGAGGCGGTTCAGTTCGCCGGTCTGGCCGTCTTCGGGGTGGTGCTCGGACTGCTGGCATGGGTTACCGGCCGGCTCGGGCCGTCCATCGGCGCTCACATGGCGTTCAACGCGGTTGCGGTGATCGGCACTGCTCATGTCCATTAGTTCATTAGGACCAAAGGCCCTATCAAGAAAAAGTCCTGGTCTGCCGACAGATCTGATCATGAAATGCCCGACCTGCCGGATAAGACAGTTGGTGGTGATCGAGATCCAGGTGGGGGGTGAGCCCGTCACTCTCTTCAGCTGCTCGCACTGCGATCGGCGCTGGTGGCAAGGAATGGAGGGCACCCTCACCCTCGATTCGGTCCTCGGGATCGCCTCCGCCAACACCTGACCGCTTGAACCCCAGTCGTCGGCCCGCCCCGGTCAGAATGGGGGCCGGATGACGGCGACCAGAACGATCTACAAACCAGTCGAGGACGCGATCTGGCCGCCTGAGTCGGCCCGTCCCCGCTGGGAGAGGCTCAAGGACAAAGCAACCCCCGAAGTCCTGGTGACCTTCGCCGTGGTGCTCGGCTGTGTGATCTTCACCTTCAAGTTCCTCCAGCCGTCCCAGCTCTTCAACGACACCACGCCGGCCGGCGGTGACATGGGCGCCCACGTGTGGCTGCCCGACTTCGTGAAGCGGGGTCTCCTGCCCCACCTCCGGGTGACCGGGTGGACGCCCGACTGGTACGACGGCTTTCCGGCGCTCACGTACTACTTCCCGTTGCCCATTTGGGCCATCGCCCTCCTGTCGTACGTCATCCCCTACAACATCGCCTTCAAGCTGGTGACCGTCCTCGGACTGTTGGCACTGCCGGTGGCAGCCTGGGCGCTCGGCCGGCTGGCCCGCATCCCGTTCCCTGGTCCGGCCGGGCTCGCGGCTGCCACCCTCCTGTTCCTTTTTTCCCGGGACTTCACTATCTACGGCGGGAACATCGCGTCGACCATGGCGGGCGAGTTCTCCTTCTCCATATCACTGGCCTTCGCCCTCCTGTTCCTCGGGCTCGTGGCCGGAGGCCTGCAAACGGGCAAGCACCGGGTACCGGCGGCCATAACTCTCGCGTGCTGCGGCTTCTCCCACATCCTGCCCTTGATATTCGCCGTCGCCGGAGCGGTCGTGCTCGTCATCATGAGCCTGGCCGAGCATCGTGACCGGCGGCGGCTGCGCTGGGCCTTCCCGGTACTCCTGACCGGGGGCGCACTGATCGCCTTCTGGGCCCTGCCCTTCTGGTTGCGGCTGCCATATGCCACCAACATGGGCTACCAGAAGGTCACCAATTACTGGTCGTCGATGTCGCACCACGACACGTGGTTGATCACCCTGGCCGTTCTGGGGTTCGTGCTGTCGGCCGCCCGGTTCAATCGGATCGGCATATTCCTCGGCATCATGGCCGGGCTGGCCGCGACCGCCTTCAGGTTCGCCCCGCCGGCCCGGCTGTGGAACGCCCGGGCCTTGCCGTTCTGGTTCCTGTGCCTGTACCTGTTGGCCGGGGTGGCGCTCATCGAGGTGGGATCGATCGTGGTCGAGGCCTACGCCGTCCGTAAAGACGCGGACCGTTGGGGCCGCGTCGGGGTGATCGTCGTCACCACCCTCGCGGCGGCCGGATGGGTGCTGTACCCGCTGCGGGAGCTGCCCGGGGGGCACACCACGGCGGGTCGTTACGACTGGCTCGGCATCACCTCGGCAGATCATTCGTTCGTCCCCGACTGGGTGTACTGGAACTACTCCGGCTACGAGAACGTCGACAAGGCCCGCCATGTGGAGTACTTCGCTCTCGTCAACGAGATGAAGAAGCTCGGTTCCGACCCGACGGATGGCTGCGGCCGGGCCATGTGGCAGTACGAGCCGGACCTCAACCAGATGGGTACCCCCGACGCCCTGATGCTCCTGCCTTACTGGACTCATGGATGCATCGGGTCCCAGGAAGGGCTCTACTACGAGTCGTCGGCGACCACCCCGTACCACTTCTTGAACGCGGCCGAGCTGTCGGAGCAGCCGGCCAACCCGGTCCGCGGCCTCCTCTACCCGGCTACGCCCGACGTGGCCGAGGGCGTCCAGCACCTGCAGATGCTCGGCGTGAAGTACTTCATGGCCGAGACGCCGGCCATCGAGGCCCAGGCGGACAGCGACAGCAACCTGCTCCTGGTGGGAACGGTCGGCCCCTTCTCGGTGAACTACACGAGCTCGGGTTCGGGCAGTTCTACGGGGGTGCAGCAACGCACCTGGAAGATCTACAAGGTGCTGGACTCGGACCTGGTCACTCCACTGATCAACCAGCCCGTCGTAATGAAGGGGGTCGCCTCCCGCGACCCCTCCGTGTGGCTGCAGGCCTCCGAGTCGTGGTACCTCGACCCGAACCGCTGGAACACCTACGAGGCGGCGGCCGGCCCGAAGAGCTGGGCTCGGGTCTCCGCGACGCAGAAGAACCTGCCCCAAACGCCGGAGCCCGCCGTCCAGGTCTCCAACGTGAAACAAACCAACGAGTCGGTCTTCTTCGACGTCGACCAGATCGGCGTCCCGGTCCTGGTAAAGGTGTCGTACTTCCCGAACTGGCAGGTAAGCGGGGGGACGGGCCCCTACCGGGTCACCCCGAACCTAATGGTGGTGATCCCGACGTCCAACCACGTCGCTCTCCACTACGGCTACACCCCGGTCGACTGGGCGGGCTTCATCATCTCCCTCCTGGGCCTGGGCTCCCTCGTGCTGCTGTGGCGGGCCGGGCCCGTCGCCTATCGCGCCGCCCGCCGGCCCAGCGGTCGAGCGATCACGTGGACTTTGCCGGGGGAAGAGAACGGTAAGGTCTCGGGCGGTATGGCTTCTTCGACCCTCGCCCAGCTCGACGAGATCTTCAAGGCCTACGACATACGGGGTCTGGTCCCCAACCAGCTGAATGCAGACGTGGCCCGGGCGGCCGGTACCGCCTTCGCCCGCTACTGCGGCGAGCCCCGGGTCATCGTCGGGCGGGACATGCGGCCCTCGGGGGCCGAGCTGGTCCACGCCTTCGCCGAGGGGGTGACCGCTGAGGGCGTCGATGTGGTCGACATCGGGCTGTGCTCCACCGATGAGATGTACTTCGCGTCGGGGAGCATGAACGCGCCGGGCGCCATGTTCACCGCCTCCCACAACCCGGCCCAGTACAACGGGATCAAGCTGTGCCACTCGGGGGCCCGCCCCATCGGGGCCGAGACCGGGCTGGCGGAGATCAAGGCGTCGGTTGCCGCCGCCCTGGCGTCAGGGGTGCGGGTCCCGCCCGTGGTGGAGGGGAACACCGCAAGAGCTGACATCCTGGCTGACTTCGCGGCCAAGGTGCGCTCCTTCGTAGACGTCCGAGCCCTGCGACCCCTCAAGGTCGTGGCCGACACGGCCAACGGCATGGGCGGCCTGGTCGTGCCGGTCGTCTTCGAGGGCCTCCCCTTCCGCCTCGAGGTCCTCTTCGGCGAGCTGGACGGCACCTTCCCCAACCATCCGGCCGACCCGATCCAGCCGGAGAACCTGGTGGCCCTGCAAGAGCGCATCCGCGCCACCGGCGCCGACGTGGGCCTGGCCTTCGACGGCGACGCCGACCGGTGCTTCCTGGTCGACGATCAGGGCGTCCCTCTCTCCGGATCGACGACGACCGCGTTGGTGGCGGCTGCCATGCTCGAAAGGCACCCCGGCGCGACCATCCTCTACAACCTGATCTGCTCCAAGGCGGTACCGGAGATCATCGGGGAACGAGGTGGGGTAGCGGTGCGGACCCGAGTCGGTCACTCCTACATAAAAGCGGTGATGGCCGACACCGACGCCCTCTTCGGAGGGGAGCACTCCGGCCATTACTACTTCCGGGACAACTACCGGGCCGATTCGGGTTCCATTGCGGCGCTGGTGGTGCTCGAGGTGTTGAGCCGGGCCGGGCGGCCCCTCTCCGAGATCCGCCGGGACTTCGAGCGCTACGCCGCCTCCGGCGAGATCAACACCCAGGTGGACGACCCGCTCGCGGTCATCGAAGAGGTCGCCTCCCATTACTACGGGGTGGCCCAGGATCGGCTGGACGGTCTGACCGTCGATATGGGGGACTGGTGGTTCAACCTGCGGCCCTCCAACACCGAGCCCCTCCTCCGGTTGAACCTCGAGGCGGCCGACCCCGCCACTTGCCAAGCTCGCACCGCGGAGGTGCTTGCCTTGATAACCGGATCGGAGAGGCATTGATAACCGATGGCGCTTGACCCGAAGCTGCTCGAGATACTGGCCTGTCCCAAGGACAAGGGGCCGCTGCTCTACTTCGCCGACGAGGACTCCCTGTACAACCCCCGCCTGCGCATGAGGTACCGGGTCACCGACGACATCCCGGTCATGCTCATAGACGAGGCCGAGATCCTCGACGATGCAGAAGACGCCCGCCTGCGCACCAAAGCCGACGCCGAGGGGATCGAACCAACGTGGAAATAGACCTGGCTGACAGCGAGGTGATCGACAGCGTCGGGATGTTCGCCCTGACCGCGGGGCTGCCCGAGCAGGCCGAAGTCGCCGCCGCCCGGGCCTACGATCTGGCCTCACAGCTCGAGCCCGTCGCGGTCGAGACCGTCGTCGTGATCGGCATGGGAGGCAGTGGTATCACCGGGGATCTGGTCGCCGCGGTGAGCGGGCCGTTGCTGCCCGTGCCGGTGGTCGTGTCCAAGTCCTACGAGTGCCCGGCCTTCGTCGGCCCCGACAGCCTGGTCCTCGCCATCTCAGCGTCGGGAAACACCGAAGAGACCGTCCAGGCCGCCACCGATGCCGCCGCGGCCGGTGCCCACCTGGTGGCGGTCACCGGTGGGGGCCAGCTCGGCCAGCTGGCCCAGACATGGGGCTCGCTCGTGATCCCCGTCCCCGCCGACATCCCCCAACCCCGGGCCGCTCTGGGGGCCATGGCCATGCCTCCCCTGGCCGTGCTGGACCAACTCGGCCTGTACCGGGGCGGGCGGTCGTGGATCGGGGCGGCGGTGGAGCAGATGAAGCGCCGGCGCGACGAGATCGAAGCGGCCGGGACCGGCTCGGAGCCGGCCGTCCTGGCTCGGCGCATCGGCCGTACCACGGCGCTCATCCACGGTGGGGGGGCACTCGGGGCGGCGGCCGCCCAGCGTTGGAAGACCCAGATCAACGAGAACGCCAAGGCTCAGGCCTGGTGGGCGGCCCAGCCCGAGCTCTGTCACAACGAGATCTGCGGGTGGGGTCAGAACGGGGACGTGACTCGCCAGACGATCACCGCCGTTGCTCTCCGCCACGAGGGGGAGCACCCTCAGGTGGGGCGACGATTCGAGCTGGTGGCCGACATCATGCGCGAGGTCGTCGCGGATGTAATCGAGGTCCAGGCCGAAGGCGACGGCGACCTGGCCCAGCTGTTCGATCTCAT
Source organism: Acidimicrobiales bacterium (assembly GCA_019241495.1). Taxonomy (GTDB): domain Bacteria; phylum Actinomycetota; class Acidimicrobiia; order Acidimicrobiales; family Palsa-688; genus JAFAWZ01. The sequence continues at coordinate 7,125 of JAFAWZ010000201.1, forward strand.
CCTCTTCGGGGACTACGTGTCGCTCTTCCTGGCGGCCGAGACCGGGGTCGACCCCGGGCCGGTGCCGGTGCTCGGCGAGCTCAAGGCGGCCCTCGCCGGGGGGTAGCATCGTCACGGGCCCTCAGCGGGTCTGTGGTTGAAAGTCGATGCCAGCCGCAGGCGAAGCGACCCACGTAAGGCAGCTCGCTGCCGATCATGGTGCGGCTTAGAGGTAAGTCCTGGAGTCCGATGCAGGCCGCAGGGGCCTCGGGGGCGCCAGGCGGGTGTGGGGTCAAAGACCAGGTCAGCCGCTGAGGGCCCGCCTGCGAACAACTTGGACGGCCGCGCCAAGCCTTCCCTTGGTGTTGCTTCCTCGTCGGTCTGCGGCCGTCCAAGTGGTTCTGCGGCGGTCCCTGAGGGCCCGCTCTGCGCTTCGGCTACCTTCGCGGCCGGTGAACGACGCATCCGCCGACTCCTTGATCAGAGTGCTGGTCGCCGACGACCAGGCGGTCTTCCGGCGTGGGTTGTATGTGGTGCTCGACACCGGCGAGGACATCGAGGTGGTCGCGGAGGCCGAGGACGGCGCCGAAGCCATCGCCAAGGCGGAGGAGATGGCGCCCGACGTGGTGCTGATGGACGTGCGCATGCCTAGGGTCAGCGGGATCGAGGCGGCCCGCCGGATCCGGGAGGTGCTGCCGTCCACGAAGATCTTGATGTTGACCGTCTCCGATGAGGAGGACGACCTCTACGAGGCGATCAAGGCAGGGGCCAATGGCTACCTGCTGAAGGAGATCTCGGTGGAGGAGGTGGCGTCGGCCATCCATTCGGTGATGCAGGGCCAGAGCCTGATATCGCCGTCCATGGCCTCCAAGCTGCTCAACGAGTTCAACTCGCTGGCCAAGCTGGCCGAGGGACGCGAGCAGCTACCGGCACCGGTGCTGACGGCTCGGGAGCTGGAGGTGCTGAAGCTCGTGGCCAGGGGGATGAGCAACAAGGAAGTAGCAGACGAGCTGTACATCTCGGAGAACACGGTCAAGAACCACGTGCGCAACATCTTGGAGAAGCTGCACCTCCACTCGCGCATGGAGGCCGTGATGTATGCGGTGCGCAAGCGGCTCCTCGACCCGCACAGCTAAGCAATCACGGCCGGGTGGCCCGGCGGTAGACCGAGACGCCACCTCCTCGGGCGACCAGGGTGAACTGGTTGGCGATCGAGGCGAAGGTGCGGGCATCGTCAGGTGGGAGGTCGGTCCGGATCACCAGGTACTGGATCTGCCCGGCGAAGGGCAGCCGCTGACTTTCTTGCTTGTAGAGCCCCCAATAGTTGGCCCGGAACGGGGTCGGCCACTGGTAGGCGCGGGTCCGGTGGTCGAGGTGGGCGACGAAGGGGTAGTCGGCGGAGACGACGGCGTCGGGCGGGACGGCTTCGAGGGCCCGGTTCACGGCTCGGACCTCGGCGCTCGCCGGTGCCGAGTGCGGGTACACCGGCGTCCGGGAGAAGGGGGCCAGCCCCCATAGCCAGCAGGAGAGGAGGGCGGCCCCGGCCACGTACGCGCCGCCCGCGGCCCGGCGCCCGGGGGTGGCGAGGCGGGTCACCGTGAACGCCGTGCCCAGGGCGAACACCGGCACCAGCGGGAGGGAGTAGTGGTAGTTGATCTGCTGCATGTAGGGGAAGTCACTCAGCATGTTCTCGGCCAAGGTGAGCAGGCCGATGGCCGCGATCTCCGGCGCGACCAGAAAACCCCACCCGAACGAGAAGCCCATCTGCCACATGTAGAACGGCCGGTACCCGCCGAAGGTGTACTTGACGAACTTCCCGATGTGCACGAACGGGGCGGCGGCCAGGCCGGCCAGCCCGCCGAAGGGTATGCGATCGGCGTAGAAGGAGTCGGTCCCGAGGAGGATGGCGATCACGACCTTGAAGGCCACGACCGCGTAGGCGAGCGCGCCCACGACGATGCCGACGCCCAGAACCCGGTCCCGACGGAAGTACACCCACAGCCCGAGGGGGATGATGAGCAGGGCGGCGTCCTCTTTCACCAACAAGCACCCGATCACCGAGCCGATGAGCAGGCGGGGGCTCCATTCCACCGCGGCGTAGACGGCCAGAGCCACGAACAGCACGAGGAAGGATTCGGGGTGGAACTGCTCCAGGTTGCCTTGTTGCAGTGCCGGGTTGAGCAGGTAGGCGGCGGCCAGGGCGGTCGCCAGCCCCGGACTTCTGCTGCGGCGCAGGGCCAGCAGGTAGACGGGGACGGCGGCGGCCGCGATGAGCACGACCTGGAGCACCAGCAGGGTCTGGGCGGCGGGCCAGATCCAGTAAAGGGGTACGGCCAGGAGGAGGACGAAGGAGGTGTGGTCCCCGAAGAGATCCCTCCCGTTGATGGTCACGAACGGGGCGTGGAACCTGCTGAGCAGCCACACCCCCTGGTCGAAGATGCCCATGTCGTAGCCGGGTGAGCCGTAGCCGTCGTACACCTGCACCGACAGCAGCCCGAAGCGCACCACGTAGGCCGCTATCAGCGCGGCGACCGGTACATGGGGCAGGACTCGGAGGTAGCGGGGAGCGGCCCCGACACCGGGGGGAGCCACCGCGACCGTACGAGCCACGGCCAAGGGTAGCGAGACCAACGGCCCCGGGGGCCGCCGG
>JAFAWZ010000206.1 GCA_019241495.1 Acidimicrobiales bacterium
GGCCAGCGCCACCCGGTCCCATCCGGCCCTCGAGCTCGGCATGTCCCCCCGGGCCACATTGGCGTTGCAGGGGGCGGCGCGGGCCTTGGCGGCCTCGGTGGGGCGGGAGTACGTGATCCCCGACGACGTGAAATTCCTGTTCCGGCCGGTGGTGGAGCACCGCCTGTCCCTCTCTACCGACGCCATGGTGACCGGCATGGACCTTTCGGAAGTGCTCGACGACGTGCTGCGCCACGTCCCGGTACCCTCGGGGCGATCCACCTCGGGATGAGCCCGGCCCGCCGTCTCACTGCCCGGGGCCGAGGGCTGTTGGCCGGTTCGGCGGGGATGGGCGTGATCGCTGCCCTGTTCGGCATCCAGGAGCTTTACGCCCTCGCGGCGGCGGGAGTGGTCCTCGTCATCTGCGCCCGATTGTGGGTCGCGGTCCGGAGATGGGACGTGGAGATCACCCGTTACGTCCATCCGGTCCGGGTGGCGGCGGGCGCCGACGCACGTGTAGAGCTGGCCGCCGAGAACCAAGCGGGCAGCCGCACGCCTCCGATCGTGGCCGCCGACCCCTTCGACGGCGGAGAGCGCTGGGCCCGGTTCACCATCAGCCCCATGGCGCCAGGTGAGCGCCGGCGGGCCTCTTACCGACTGCCTACCGCTCGGCGCGGCGTCTACCACTTGGGACCGTTGCAGCTGAAGATCAGCGACCCGTTCGGGTTGGCGGAAGCGACCAAAGACACCGCGCCTGACACAACGCTGACCGTCCACCCCCGGGTCGAGCCGGTGTCTGTCCACTCCCCGTCCTCGCACCGAGACGACGATCGCCTGCCCTTGCCGGTCATAGGCCATAGCGGCAACGAGCTCTACGCCCTGCGCGAGTACGTACCCGGCGACGATCTGCGCCATGTCCACTGGCCATCGACGGCCCGCCTCGACGATCTGGTCGTACGCCAGCCCGAGCATCTGCGTCGGGGCCGGATGACAGTAGCCGCCGACCTGCGCGGATGGGTGCACGACACCGAGACGCTCGAGGCGGTCCTGTCGGCCACCGCGAGCGTGGCGATGTCGGCTCTTGGCTGCGGCCTGCAGGTCCGGGTCGTGACCACCGCTGGCCTCGATACCCGTCACGGGTCGGGGCAGAGACACTCGGGGGTGATACTCGATGGCCTCGCCGCGGCCCGGCGGCACCGGAACATGGGTGCGACCAACCCGTTCTGCATGGCCGGCGTCTCCGATCCGGTGGTGGTCGTGACCACTGATCGAGCCACCGACGCCGACATCGAGTCGGCCTTCGGGCTCGGGGGACCAAGTGGCAGTATAGTTGTCATTTTTCAATCGGAAGCTCTGCCGGCGGGCTCACCGTCGGCCTCTCCCGGGGGACGGACCTCGCGCCTGGGTCGCCGGGGAGCGGTACGAGTGCCGGCCGGTGGATCCTTCCGGGCCGCATGGGAGCTCAGCGCGTGCTGACCGCGCCACCGCGGCCCGCTCGGCCGGTCGAGCCCCCCCGACCAACCGGGGCGGTTCAGACCGACGCCACGGGCCGGAGGCTTCCCGGCGAGACGGCGACCACCGCGGCCCTGGCATTTCTGAGCCTTGCTTCGGCCTTCGGTTTGACCAGGGTCTTCAGTGGCAAGGCGTGGATCGCCCCCGTGGCTGCCACGGTCATCGTCACCCACCTCGTCTTGTGGCTGATGAGGCGCTGGCGCCTTCCGCAGCTGATCGCCGCCCCTATCGGGACGGCCACGGTGGGCCTCATGGTGGTGTGGACGGTCTTCGGCTCGACGACCTACACGGGATTCCCGGGCCGGGAGACCTGGCACGCGGTCGGGGCAGCGATCGTCAGCCTCGGTTCGGGATTCGCATCGTCGGTCGCGCCAGTGGCACCGGTCCGCAGCTTCGAGATGCTGGCCGCCGTCGGGGGTGGGCTAGTGGCCGTCCTGTCGGACTGGGCCGCCTTCCGGTGGAGGTCACCGATGCTCGCCGTGATCCCGGGGCTGGCCACCTTCGTCGCTTGCTGCACCGCAGCCCAGACCAAAGGCCGCGGCCTGGTGATCGCGGTGGAGATCGTCGCTCTGTGCGCCTTCCTGCTGGTCCAGCAAAACGGGACCGTTCGCCGGCAGGTGTGGTTCGCGGGGACGGACTCTGGCGCCATGACCTGGTGGGTCGAAGCCGGAGCGGTCGCGGGGGGCCTGGCCCTGCTGGTCGGGCTGATCCTGACGCCGTCGCTGGCCCGCCAAGACGGCCGGGCGGTCTATGGGTGGCGGGGCGGGCTCGGCTCGAGCGGCGGGGTGAGGATCGTCCCCAATCCGATCGTGTCGCTCCAGACCCGGCTGATCCGCCTGTCGACCACTCCCGTGTTCACCGTGCGCAGCAGCGTGCCCTCTTACTGGCGGCTGACCGCTCTGGACACCTTTGACGGGATCAACTGGAAATCGACCGGCGCATACCGGGGCTTCTCGAGCCGCTTGCCCGGCATCGGTTCGGTACCCCCTGCAACCCGCACCGTCAACGCCACCTTCCACATCCAGGCCTTGGACTCGGTTTGGCTGCCTGACGCGTTCAACCCGGTGAGCGTCGCAGGGCTGCAAGGTGTCGAGTACGACTCATCGTCCAACAGCCTCCTCACCAACGGGCGGACCACTGATGGCCTCACCTACACCGTCACCTCCTACCAGCTCCTGTCCACCCTCAGCAGCCAGGACCTGGCGGCGGCCCCGCCCGTCGGGAGCCAGTCGGGCCTGTCTCAATATCTGGCCCTCCCCGCCTCGGTCTACGGCCCCATCAGCGCCCTGGCCATGAGGATCACCGCTCAGCAAACGACCGAATACGGCAAAGCCCTGGCCATCCAGGATTTCCTCCGGTCGGCGCCGTTCAGCTACAGCCTCTACCCGGCCATGGACGGGGCCGGCCAGGCGGCGCTCTACAACTTCCTCTTCGTCACCCATGCCGGATACTGCCAGCAGTTCGCCGGTGCCTACGCAGTGCTGGCCCGAGCCGCCGGCCTGCCGACCCGGCTGGCGGTGGGCTTCACGACCGGCGCGGCGCAGTCCGACGGCACCTTCGAGGTGGAAGACAAAGACGCCCACACCTGGCCAGAGGTGTACTTCGGGCCCAAGTACGGCTGGGTGCCCTTCGAACCGACTCCCCCCTTCAGCCAACCGGGTACATCCGGCTACTCCAGCCCGGGGAGCTCTCCCCTGGCGCCCGACGCGACCAGCCCGACGACCGACCCGTCGTCCGATCCCACTGCTCCCGCGACCAGCAAGAACAACGGGACTAACCAAGGGTCTCCGGTTGACCCCCTCGAAGTCCCTACCGCCGCCCTCCACTCGGCGTCACAGTTGACCTGGGTGCTCCCCCTGCTGGGCAGCGTCGGCGGGCTCGCCATCGTGTGGGTGGGGGCGAACGCCGGTGGACCAGCGCTGCTGCGCCGCCGCCGGCGGCGCAAGTTGAGCCGAGGCGGGCCGGCCGGGATGGTCCGCAACATGTGGGACGAGGTCTGCACCGAGCTGTCGTGGCACGGCCTCAGCCCGGCGCGCGACGAGACCGACGTGGAGTTCGCCCGCCGGGCGACCGACACGCTGGGCCACCGGTATGAGAAGCTGTCGCAAAACCCGCGGGAGGGAGAAGACGGCAGCTCGTCGTCGACCGACTCGCTTCTGCGCTCGCATCGACAGTATGAGACGAGCCGCCGTCTTCTCCCACCTCGAAGTAGTTTTGCGACAGCTTCTGAGCCGGGGCCGGCCCTCACTCCTCGTCCCGTACCGAACGGGGGGCTGACCGGCCTGGCTCAGCTGGCCGGGGCCGCCGCGTTCGGTCCGGTCCTGGAACCGGCCGCGCTCGACAGCGCGCAAGCCGCAGCCGACGACGTACGACAGCACCTCAGCCGTACATCGTCGCGGAAGAACCGCCTGGCCCGCCTGGTCGTCCCACTAGCGGTCAAGAGACGGCTGGATGGTCAGTCGTCGTCGCTCTGGTCGAAACGGTGGCGTAGCCGCTCGGCCAGATCCTCGAACATCTGACCGACCGTCTGGCCGCCGAAGGACCGGCTCGCCTGCTCCAAGCCCAGCTTGCTCATCTTGCGCAGGTTCTGGATCAGCACGACGGTGCTCGCCACCATCAACAGGAAGCCGAACACCCCGAGGATCCAGCTCGACGCGAATGCGGCCAGCAGGATCACCAGGCCGACGACGAACCCGAGCGCGGCCCAACGGCAGTTGCGAGCCAGGTAGTGACGCAGAGTGGTGGAGCCGATTCGTTCAGCTGACGCCGGGTCGTGGGCGTGGAACTGTCGCTCAATCTCCGCCAGGATCCTCTGTTCGTTCTCGTTCAGCGGCATCCGACCCTCCGCGCCATGATCGCGCTGAGCGCAACCTACAGCAACGCGCCTGGCTATCGTCACCCCCCTTTTGCATCCGCAGCCCCACCGCTCCCGCCAGTCTGGGGACCCCACTGGCTCTCGCCCGGCCGCTTGACCCGGAGCCCGGCCGGGCCGAGCAGGGCGGCCGGACCGACCGAGGCGGGACCGAACCGGCTCCGGACCGCATCCACCGCGGCGGAAGCCGACACGTCGGCGGCCCTACGGGCCGGCCCCCGCTCAGCTCCTGCGGAGGGGGCGACCAGATCGAGGGCCAGCTGCTCGATGCCGTCATCGGCCACCGGTCCCAGGTTGGACACCCCGACGCCGAGCAGCCGCACACCGGGACTCAGATCGACAGCCGAGAGCAATGAGGACGCCAGAGCGGCTATAGCCGGCCCGGAGTCGACCGGGTGCGGGCTCGTGATCGAGCGGGTGCGGGTCGAGAAGTCCCCATAGCGGATCTTGAGGTTGACGGTCCGGCCGGCCAGGCCGGCCCGCCTGACCCGGGCCGCGACTGCGTCGGCCATCCTGACGATCTCGGTGTGCAGCTCGTCGGGATCGTAACGATCGGCCGGGTAGGTCTCCTCGTGGCTCACCGACTTCACCTCGCGGCCGGGTTCAACCAGGCGCTCGTCGAGGCCTCTGGCCAGGTCGGCCAGGAGGCCCCCGTGGGCCCTCCCGACGGCCGCCTCCAAGACGTGGCGCGGTAGGCGGGCCAGGTCTCCGACCGTGTTGAGCCCCCGACGATGCAGCCGGTCGGCGGTGGCCGGGCCGACGCCCCACAGGGCTTCGATCGGCAACGGGTGGAGGAAGCGGAGCTCCTCCCCTGGGCGGATGACGACCACACCCCGACCGGCGAGGGGCCCGGCCGGGCCGGCCCGGGGCTTGGCCGCTTCGGATGCCAGCTTGGCCAGGAACTTCACGGGGGCCACCCCGACCGAGCACGACAGGTGCAGCTCATCGCGTATGGTTTCCCGGATGGCGGCTGCCATCTCAGGGGCCGGACCGAACAGACGGACTGACCCGGTGACGTCGAGGAAGGCCTCGTCGAGCGAGATGCCTTCCACGAGAGGCGTGAAGCGGCGGAACACGGAGTGCATCTCGCTGCTCACCGCCGAGTAGCGGTCGTAGCGGCCGGCCACGAACACGGCGTCGGGACACAGCCGGCGGGCCCGGCTCGACGGCATGGCGGAGCGCACCCCGAACACCCTCGCCTCGTAGCTGCACGACGCGACCACACCCCTCGGTCCGGCTCCTCCCACGATCAGGGGCCGGCCGGCGAGGGCCGGGTCGTCGAGGGCCTCGACCGAGGCGAAGAACGCGTCCATGTCCGCGTGCAGGATCCACCGCTGCTCGGCGCCGTCGGGCACATGGCCAGTCTTCCAGACAGGTGTGCCAGACAAGTCTTCCAGACAGGTGTGCCAGACAAGTGTGCCAAATAAGTGTGAGAGAGGCGCTACAGCCTCTAAGGCAGGGTTATGCGCCTGAACCCCTCGGCGAAGGGGACCGACGCTTCCCGGCCCGCCTCTTCTGCCCGCCTTCTCACCGCCCCTCGAAGCCACTCGCCCGTCTCGCCGATCTGGCTGGCATGGCAGGCGATGGCCGCGGCCTTGGCCTCTATCGTCGCCGAGACGTCGACCCATGCGTCTGGCTCCAAGGCTCCCGAGAGGTACAGGAGCTCGACTCGATGGGCCGGTCCCCGCTCTGGGAAGTAGTGGGGGTTGGCGGCCGCCGGCGCGACGGCATCGAGTGCGGCCCATCCGATGGCCCGGTGGTCCCGGTGGTTGACATATGTCTGGCCGAAGAACACCGCGGTCGGGTCGGGGGCTACGACGGCAACCGGCCGGACCGCCCGGATGAGCTCGACGATCCGACCTCTGAGCTCCGATCCTTCGTCGAGATCACCATCGGGGTACCCGAGCCAGTGGTGTTGAGTGACGCCCAGAATCTTGCCGGCCTGCTCGGTCTCTGCCCGGCGGCGGGCCACCAGCTCGGTCGGGCTGGTAGCCGGATCGAGGGATCCTTTGTCCCCTTCGGCGCAGAGGCAGACGTGCACCTGCGAGCCGGATGCAGCCCACCGGGCCAGGGTCCCTCCAGCTGCCACGTCGGGGTCGTCAGGGTGGGCGTAGATCGCCAAAACGACCGCCGGGGACGCCTCGATCAGCTCGGCCACGGCTAAGCGCCCGCCACAGGACTACTTGGAGAAAGAGGAGGCGGCGGCACTTGCGATGTGCCAGGGTTGCCGAGCGCTGTCACGAGATCTTCGATCGACACAACAGTGCCGCTGCCTCCTCTTCGTTTACTCAATCCTGTGGCAGGCACTAAGGAGCCTTGCCTATCAGCCGACAGGCCAGGTCTATGCCCGCATCATCCACGTCGGCGTGAGTGACAAGACGAACCCGGCCCGGCGCGACGGTCTGGGCCAGCACGCCTCCCTCGGCCAGATGGTGCAGCAGGCGGTCCGGCTCCGGTGGCTCGAAGACCACGATGTTCGTCTGCACCATCTCGGGCTCGAACCCCATGTCCGGCCAGCGGTCAGCAATGGCCCCGGCCAACCGAGCCGCCTTGGCGTGATCCTCGGCCAGGCGGTCGAGGGGGGCCGCGAGCGCGACCAGGCCGGCCGCAGCTACCACGCCGGCCTGGCGCATGGCGCCGCCCAGCCTCCGCCGTTGACGCCTTGCCTCCTCGAGGACCTCGGCGGGCCCGCCGAGGAGCGACCCGACCGGCGCGCCCAGCCCCTTCGACAGGCAGCACATGACTGTGGTGGCACAGGCCGCCCGCACCCGGGGCGGGATGCCGCTGGCCACCGCGGCGTTCCACAGCCGGGCGCCGTCCAGGTGCAGGGCGCACCCCCGGCTGGCGGCGAGGCCGCCCAAAGCGGTGAGGGCGTCGAGGGGCCAGATCCGGCCCCCGGACGCCATGTGGGTGTCCTCGATCGCGACCAGGCTCACATTGGCATGGGACGGCGACGCGGAATCGAGGGTGCCCTCCACGCTCGCCAGGTCGAGCTGGCCCGTCTCGTCGGTAGTGGTGAGGAAGGTGATCCCGGCGTTGATCGGACCGGCACCGTCCTCATAGATCACGATGTGCTGGCGGGCTCCCGCCACCACGGTGTCGCCGGGCCGGGTCAGGGTACGCAGGGCAATCTGATTACCCATGGTTCCCGACGGCACGTACAGCGCGTCCTCGGTCCCCACCAGGTCGGCGAAGACCTCCTGCAGACGATTGACCGTCGGGTCCTCCCCATAATGGTCGTCGCCCACTTCGGCTCCAGCCATGGCTCGGCGCATCTCCGCGGTCGGCCGGGTCACGGTGTCAGAGCGAAGATCGACCGGCACCTGCCCACCGTACGATAAAACGGTTGTCGTGATAACCTGCTTCGACCGCACCAGCGGCCCCCGGTCGACCTGCTGGTGAGCGGCGAGCGGCCCGCCCTCGCAACGGCCGACGCGTTCGGGTGGGCCTCGGGTCCGGCTCCGGATCCCGTGATCGCCCAGCTGGCGGATGCCGCGCTGGAGGCGGCTCGCGCCGGGGCGTCGGTGGTTGCGAGCGGGGCCGCGCTCGGTCCGGGCCAGGTGAGCGGGGTCGGGACAAAAATATCGTCCACCGACATGGTCTCGGACGTGGACCGGGAGGCTGAGGCGGCGGTGAGCGCCGTCCTGGCCAGCCGCCGCCCGGGCGACGGCCTGCTCGGAGAGGAGGGCACGTCTCGGCCGGGTTCGACCGGGGTGCGTTGGGTAGTCGACCCGTTGGACGGCACGACCAACTTCTTGTTCTCCATCCCGCAGTTCTGCGTGTCGGTCGCGGCCGAGGTGACCGGCCACACTGCGGTGGGCGTGGTGATAGATCCCTCCCGGGGCGAGGTGTGGGCGGCCGCTGCCGGCCATGGGGCCCATCTCAACGGCCACCGCTGCCAGGTCCCAACCGGTCGCTCCACCCTGCCGACCGCCTTGGTGGCCACCGGCTTCGGGTACCGGGCCGAGCGACGGCGGTGGCAGGCCGATGTGGCCGCCAAGATCATCCCCCGGGTGAGAGACATCCGCCGGCTCGGGTCGGCTGCGCTCGACCTGTGCTGGATGGCGGCCGGGCGCTACGACGCCTACTTCGAATGGGGCCTGAACCCGTGGGACCTCGCCGCAGGGGCGTTGATCGCTTCCGAAGCAGGCGCCACGGTAGAAGTGGTGGGTGACCGGGTTGTCGTGGCCGCGTCCCCGGAACTGTTCGCCCCGTTACGGGACCTGCTCTTTTGGGCTGGCGCTTTCGAGGCGCCGAAGGGGCCGGAGCCGGCCTTGTGGGAGGACGGCGGCTCGGGTTCGAGCGACTAGCCCCAGAACACTTCGGCCACGTCGTGGAGAAGGGCCGGGTCCACCGTCTTCAATTCCTTCACCGCCTCGTCGAGGGGAACCCGGACGATGCGGTCGGCCTGCAGGGCCACCATCTGCCCGAAGGCCTCGTCGTGCACCGCGTCGATGGCGGCGACGCCGAAGCGGGTCGCCAGCACCCGGTCGAATGCCGTCGGGGTACCGCCTCGCTGGACGTGCCCGAGGATGGTGACCCTGGTCTCGAAGCCGGTGCGTTGTTCGATCTCCTCGGCCAGGACGTTGGCGATCCCCCCCAGCCGGGGGTGCCCGAACTGGTCCACTTCCGGGGATGCCAGTGTCATCGTCCCCTCGACCGGCACCGCACCTTCAGCGACGACGACGATGGAAGCGAAACGACCCTTGGCGTGACGATTCTTCAGGTTCCGGCACACGAGATCGATGTCGAACGGTTCCTCGGGCACCAGGATCTCGGCCGCGCCTCCGGCGATCCCGGCGTAGGTCGCGATCCATCCCGCATGCCGGCCCATGACCTCGCACACGATGACACGGTCATGGGACTCCGCTGTCGTGTGGAGGCGGTCGATGGCCTCCATGGCAACCTGCACGGCGGTGTGGAAGCCGAAGGTGACCTCGGTGACCGACAAGTCGTTGTCGATGGTCTTCGGGACTCCGACCACGGCTACGCCCTCTGCCGCCATTCGCGATGCGACACCCAGGGTGTCCTCGCCGCCAATGGCCACGAGAGCATCGATCCGCTCCGAGCGCAGCGTGTCGAGTGCCTTGGCCACGCCGCCGTCCACCTTGTAGGGGTTGGTCCGCGAGGTACCCAAGATCGTCCCGCCCCGGGGCAGGATGCCCCGGCAACGCTCGACATCCAGGGCCAACGTCCGGTTCTCGATGACACCTCGCCACCCGTCGAGGAAGCCCACGAACTGGTCACCATGAGCCACCTCCCCTTTGCGGACCACCGCCCGGATGACAGCGTTGAGGCCGGGGCAGTCGCCCCCTCCGGTCAGCACACCAACTCGCATACGACCTCCTCGTTGTCGGTCACCTCGTGGGGGGCGAGCTTCGAACGACGCTACCCGCCCCGTGAATGGTCGCCGGTCACCCGCTCCGTCCGGTTCTCCCAACCCATCTCCCCATCCCCATCTCCTCATCCCCACTGGCCTGACGAGGCCTCCAGCGGCGGGCCGGCAGTTTGGCGCGTCGGGCGCGCTCAGAATTGGCGCGCCGGTCCGTCTGTCTTGGCATGAAGCTCACCGTTCAGACGTTTCTGACCCTCGACGGCGTGATGCAGGCCCCCGGGGGACCTGAAGAAGATGCCAGCGACGCGTTCACCCATGGCGGCTGGCAGGCCCCATTCCCGGACCCGGCCGTCGGCGAGTTCGTCACCGAGCTCAACAACCATGCCAGCGCCTTTCTGCTCGGCCGCAGAACCTTCGACATCTTCCGCAGCTACTGGCCTGATCAGACCGACCCCGCCAACCCGATCGCCACGGCGATCAACTCGCTACCGAAGTACGTCGTGTCCACTTCGCTCAGCAAGGGCGATGCCAGTTGGCGCGGCGAGCACCCTGACACCGTTCGCCTCGTGACCGGCGACATCGTCGCGGCCGTGTAGGCACTGAAGGACGAGCCCGGCGACGAGCTGCAGATCTGGGGAAGCGGCCAGCTGCTCCAGACCCTGTTGGCCCACGAGCTGGTCGACCGGCTCCGCCTGATGACCTTCCCGGTGCTGCTCGGCTCGGGGCGCCGCTTGTTCAACGACGGCGTCCGCCCGGCTACCATGCGGCCCGTCGAGCTCACCGTGACCGATCTCGGCATCGTCATCGGCACCTACGAGCCAGCCGGCCCGGTCCAACACGGCCACATGTAACGGACCGGGGATACACGGCCACATGTTACGGACCGGGGATCGGGCGGTCGCGGCGCACGGTCGCAACCGGCTCGTCGGTGCGAGATCACTGTCAGCAAGCCAGATCAGCCGGCCCCGCCGACTCCTCGGCGACCAACACGATCCCCGACGGCACCGTGATCAGTGGTGGCGTTGCCTGAGCAGCTGCATCGACATGGATCCGCGGCGGCCGAGGCAGCGCGTCGGGATAGAAGGTGCCAGGGTTCCTCTGTGTTCTGTCAAGCGGCTGTGCGGGGGGTCGTAGAGTCGATCGTGGTGGGTCCGGGAAGTGACTTGTCCGAAGTGCCGGTGGTCGGGGTTGAGCCAGCCGCGCTGGATCCGAGAGTCGCCCCCGTGTGTCCTCCCGGGCTCACCTTCTGAGAGCGTTCGTCGCTGATCATGACTCTCCAGGCTCGGTCGGCGAGGCGTCGTTTCAGGCAGCGCATGGCCTCGTTGTGGGTCCTTGCCTTCAGCGACCTTCTTGTCGTAGTAGGCCCGGCCGATGCTGGCCTTCATCCGCACCTGGGTGAGCGCAGCTATGTGCAAGGCGAGGTTGAGCTGGCGGTCCCCGCCTCTAGGGAGCCGGTGCCGTCCGTGGCCGGCGCTGGCGACTTCGACCGGTGCGACACCGGCGTAGTTCGCGAACGCTGCCGGGCTCGCAAAACGGGCAGCGCCGCGGGTGCGGCCCAGCAGTCGGGCGGCGATGACCGGTCCGACACCGTCGATGTCGGTCAGGTGGCTTCCAGAGGCGTTCACGATCGCTGCGATCTGAGCGGTGATCTCTCTGAGGCGCCGGTCGGTGTCGGCGATCTCGCGGACCAGGTCCTTGGCCATAGCTTTGCGGACGGTCTCGACCTGGCCGGCTGGACGGAGCTTGCCCAGCAGAGCTGAGGCAGCCTTCGCGGTCAGCCCCGTGGGTGCTCCGCCGGGGATCAGATCCCGCAGTAATGCGTGCAACTGGTTGGCGAGCCGGGTGCGGTGGGTGATCAGGTTGTCGCGTCGTTCGTCGAGGAGGGCCATCACCGTGGTCGTGTCCTCGGGCGGCACCGGGTTGGCGTCACCTTGTCCGGCGGCGACGCTGGCGGCTGCGGCAGCGTCGATCACATCGTTCTTGCGCCGTCCGCCACGGGAGAGCTCCCGGACCCGCGCGGTCGCCGTCGAAGGCACATCTTCCACGATCTCACCGCGAGCGATCAGCCACTGGGCCAGATGGCGACCCAGACCCCGGGCGTTCTCGATCGCCCAGCGCCGATCCTCGAACTGGGCTGCCCAACCCAACAAGCGGCGATAGCCGCCGAGGGAGGCGTCGACCTCCACACTGGACAACACCGTGTTCGTTCCGGGATCGAGCGCTGAGGCCGTATGAGTCCGCTTGTGCGGATCGACTCCGATGATGACCATGGACCTTCCTTCCGAACCGAGATGAGCGACGAGGGAGGCCCCGGTCGACACGCCGACTTACAGCACG
>JAFAWZ010000293.1 GCA_019241495.1 Acidimicrobiales bacterium
CCGCATCTCCCCGCCCGCCGGTGAGGTTGGTGGCGTTGAGCGACACGTCGTTGCTGGTCAGCTGGAAGTGCAGAGCGGTAGCGCCGTCGGTCGCCGCTTTCGCCCTCTGCAGGAGCAGGAGCGCGTTGGGCCGGTTTGGTGAAGATCCGCAGGCGGTAACGAGGAAAACAGCCCAGGCCAGGACGGCCTTGCGGCTGTATCGCCCCTTCGAGCGCCTGGTCGTGTGCCTGCCGATGGGCCCGACAGTATCCACCCGGGATCTAGTCGGGGAAGACCATGCCCAGCTGGGTCGCCCTCTTGGTCGCCTCCTCGGGGAAGATGTTCTTGACGAGGAACGGGTCGGACCCGAACTGCCAGTTCGGGGCGAGGCCTTTGATGTAGCGCTCCATGTAGAGCATCTGCTTGGAAAAGAGCACCATCTCCTTCGGGGCGATCAGCCCGTACTGCCTCATCATGTCGAGCGATGCCATGAGGAAATCCCCGAGGCTCATGCTCGATGAAGCCCCGAGCATGGGTGCGACGACCATCTGGATGCGCCGCCCTACGTCTTCGTCACTGCCCATCTCGTCGTTCATGATGCCGAGGCCCTTGTAGGCCCGAGCCACCCGGGCGAACTCCTGGTCGAATATGAAGGTGTAGAAGAGGTCTTTGATGAGCTGCTTGTACTCGTCGGGCAACTCTCCCATGATCCCGAAATCGAGGTAGCTGGCCCGGCCGTCCTGGAGCACCCACAGGTTGCCGGCGTGCATGTCGCCGTGGAAGGGCCCGTGAATGACCACTGCTTCGAGCCAGCTCTTGGCGCCCCGGCGGATGATCAGCTCGCCGTCGAAGCCGAGGTCCCGTATGGCTTCGAACTCGTCCATGGGGATGCCGATCATGCGTTCCATGCAGATCATGTGAGGGCCGCAGTAGTCCCAGTAGATCTCCGGTGCGGTGATCCATCGGTTGTCCCCGAAGGCCCCCAGCTTGGCCCGGAAGTGGTGCTGGCGCCACGCTTCGAGGGCCGGGTTGAGCTCCTGGTAGGTTACGTAGTGCAGATCCTCTACCAACGCCACCGTGTTGGCGTTGCGGGCGAAGGTGAAGTGGTTCTCCAAGGTGCGGGCCAGGCGGTACATGATCCGCAGGTCGGTGGTCATGCGTTTGCGTATGTTGGGCCGCTGGAGCTTGACCACGGCTTCCCTGCCGTCGGGCAGGACACAGGCATGGACCTGCCCGATAGAGGCCGCCGACAGGGGTTGCTCGTCGAAACGTTTGAATATGGCCGCCGGAGGCTGGCCCAGATCCTTGCGGATCATCTCCCGGGCGGCCCGGCTGTCGAAGGGCGGCACCTCGTCCAGACAGCGCTGGGCCGACCGGGCCAGCGAGGCAGGGAAGAGCCCCGGCGACGAGGCGATGAGCTGGCCCAGCTTCACATACGTCGGCCCCAGCCGGAGCAGGCCGTCCACCGCCCCTTCGCAGGCGGCCGCGAACGCGCTGGCGTCTCGGCGCCTGCCCCTGTCTCTGCCTTCGGGCCGCACCCGTACCACCCACCCGGCGAGGCGCAGGCCGACCGATACGGTGAGCGTGACGTAGACCGTCACCATCCGGACGAGCTCGCGGGGTCCGAACGCGCTCAGCCGCGGCCGATCTACCCGCAGGTCCTCAGGGGGAGGGCCGCCTGCGTACGGTCCCTTGAAGTGGCTCCGCACCCCGATGGCGCCGAAGTCGCTCTCCGGCCGGCGCGGCGTGGGCTCCGGCTGGCTCACTGCCCCTTGCGCACCGCGTTCGCTCAACGACTGGTCGGTTGTTTGGTGAGTGGGCAGTTTTGCCGCTGATAGCCGGAAAATTGCCCACTCACCAAACAGTGCCCACTCGTTCCTCGACGCTCGCCCGGCCGCATGATCGGGTCAGGGCTCGAGCGGCGGGGGCGTGCCCAGCACCACCGCCGTGAAGGTGAGGCCATCAGGGCCGGCCCGCCACGCATGGTCCACCCCGTTGACGACCACGCAATCCCCCGGAGCCAGGGTGTGGGCCCCGTCGTCGAGGACTATCTCGCCGCCGCCCCCGAGGATCGTGTCGACGTCCACCGTGTCGGTGTGGTGGTTGGCGTGCTCCGCGTTGGGGGGCATGTGGACGAGGTACACCTGGAGGATTCCCGGAGGGACGCCCAGGTCTCGGAAGGCCCCGGTGCCCTGTGGTCGGGCCGGGGGCGGCTTCGACGGGGTGCGGAACACGTGCTGGGCCGCAGGAGCATCGGTACCAGTCGTGAGCTCCTCGTTTTCGACGACGCGAGACCGGCCCTGGTCGTCCACGCCCGTCACTAGTCGCCGCACGGACGCCCTCCTTACGCTGATCGCGCGCGCTCGGCGAGGAACGCTCGGGATGTCTCGAGGTCGGATGGGAGTGATGGGAATTGCAGCAGGGCCAGGTCCGCACCATCGGGGCCGGCACTCGCCGGCGCGAGCTGGTAGAGATCGGGCGTGAGCCACGCCAGGGCGCCCGGGCCCAAGGTTTCGCGGGCGGCCTTCAACGCGCCCGCTACGAGCAGGACGTACGCTCCTGGCGCTGTGACACTCAACGGCGGAACCGGTTCGCCTGGGCCGAGAGCTCTGGTCGCGATTCTCAGCCCGTCGTCATCGGCCATCGTCTGCATCCAGGTGCCCGGTGGTCCCTGAGCGCACAGGTCGGCGGTGAGGTTCCGCCGTTTGGCTGGCCCGCTCCGCGGCGAGCGGGACCGCAGCTCGGCGAGCTGTGCCGCTTTGTCTGGCATGTGCTGGATGTCGAAGTCGGCCTGATGGCGGAGGGTCATGAACGACGCCCCATCGGGACCGAGCCGCAGGGGGCCGTAGGGGGTCAGGGCGTCGGAGTAGTGGGCCAGACCGGACCGGATCTGGTGCTGGCCGAAGGTCCCCGAGCCGGAGACGAATACCTGGAACTGATCGACGGGATGGAAGTGGACGCGCAGGCCCTCGTGGCCGGGCGGAAGGCGCACGATGAAGGCCTGCGGCTCGCCGGGATCCTGCTCCGCCGGGCGCACGGCGCCGAAGTAGACCCGCTCGTCGCCTTCTGGCCCTGGGACCCAGCGACTGGGCACCCAGCGGCTGGTCCGTAGTTGCGCAGTCGCCATGCTCGTGTCCTCGTCGCAAATCGTAGTCACGATGGCTGACGCCGAGGACCTGCCGGCGTTACTGGGACCGGCCCGCAGGCGTCGCGTCACAATCCGGATCAGGATCCCCGCATCGGGGCCGCCGAGCGGACACAATGCGACCCGCCGGGGCGCGCGCTACCCGCGACCACGGCCGACGCCAGGATGAGAGGACCAAAGGAGTCGAGCATGATCCACCCCAACGAAGTGCTGGGCGAGCTTCGCCAGCCGGCCCGTGATCTCCGGGAGCACATCCCCGACGTGGTGGGCGCCTACGCCGCAATGCAGCGAGCTGCCCTGGCCGACGGGGCCCTATCGGCCAAGATGAAGGAGCTGATCGCCCTGGCGATCGCCGTCACCAGGGAGTGCGACGGATGCATCGCCGCTCACGCCAAGGGTGCGGCCCGCCAGAACGCCACGGAGGAAGAAGTGGCGGAGGCCATGGGCGTCGCCATCATGCTCAACGGCGGCCCCGGCACCGTCTGGGGGCCGAGGGCATTGGTGGCGTTCAAGGAGATGGTCCTGGCCGAGCAGTCCTAGGGAGCGCCGGACGTCCGACCGTGCGCCTCCAGGACTGCATCGGCGAGTGCCGGCCAGGCTGCCGTTGCCCACTCTCCGAACGGCCGATCGGACAACGACGCCAGCGCCAGCCCCGCCTCCGGGTCTACCCACAGGAACGCCCCCGACTGGCCGAAGTGGCCAAAGGTCTGCGGCGAGTTCAGGCGTCCCGTCCAGTGCGGGTGCTTGAGACCCCGGATCTCCACGCCCAGCCCCCAGTCGTTCGGCTCCTGGCGGCCGAAGCCCGGGAGCACGCCCGACAGGCCGGGAAAGGCGACGGAACGGGCCAGATCCAGAGTCGCCCGGCTCACCAGGGTCGCCGACAACAGCTCCCGGGCCAGCCGTAACAGGTCCGTCAAGGACCCCTGCCCGGCCGACGCGGGCGACCCGGTGATCTCCATCGAGGCCATGCCGAGCGGGGCGACGACGGCTTCACGGGCGTACTCGGCGAACTCCATACCCGAAGCCCGGGCCACGTGTTCGGCCGCGACCTCGATGCCCCGGTTGGAGTAGATGCGCCGGCGACCCGGTGGGGCCAGGACGCGGTCGCTGTCGGGGGACAGGCCCGACGCGTGGGAAAGAACGTGGCGCAGGGTCGCGCCGGGCGGCCCGGCCGGGTCGTCCCATCCCACGGTGCCTTCCTCGACCGCTACCCACACTGCGGCTGATGTGACGAGCTTGGTGACAGAAGCCCAAGGGAACACTTTGTCCGTGTCGCCTTTGGATCCCTCACCGGTAATGGTGCACCACCCGGCGGCGGCCTCCGAGCCCCACCGCTCCACGCTCGCGAGCACGTCAGAAGTGTTCACCCAGGGGGCCCACCTCTAGCCCGCGGGCGCGCCAGTCCTCGGCGAGGAGGGGGAGAGCGGCCAGGGTCGCTTCCCAGCTCCTCACAGACGACGTCACGTCCGAGTCGTGGAGCAGCACGGTCGCGCCGGGGACGAAGGTGCGCGCCACGTTGTCGGCGACCGTCTGGCCGGTCGAATCCGGTTTCCAGTCGATGCCCCAAGTGGTCCACAGGACCATGCGCAGCGAGTTGCGGCGGGCCGCGACCAGGGATGACATGGAGACCCCGCCGTAGGGAGGCCGGAACCATTCAAGGCTCCGCCCCGACAGGTCCTCCAGCTTGGCGCGGGCCCGGGCCACGTCGGTGGTCACCGCCCGAGCTCCCCGGCGAAGGTGGCTCCGGTGCTCGTGGCCGTGCACCCCGAGCTCATGGCCACGCTCGACGATGTCCCGTACCAGGCCGGGGGAGCGCTCTGCCTGGGTGCCCAGGCAGAAGAAGGTCGCTCGCCACCCGAGCTCGTCGAGAAGGGCGAGCACCCGCGGGGTGGCCTCCGCATCAGGGCCGTCGTCGAAGGTGAGCGCAACATGGCCCGGGCGCCCCACTCCCGACAGCCCCGGCAGGAGCCTGGCCC
>JAFAWZ010000021.1 GCA_019241495.1 Acidimicrobiales bacterium
GTCAGGTCGAGACCCTGGGCCACATGCTCGAAGACGCCCTGGCGGCCCACGGCGTCGAAACCCGTCTGGTGGGCATGACGGTTGGACCGACGGTCACCCGCTACGAGCTGGAGCTCGGCCCGGGAGTCAAGGTCGCCAAGGTCACCAACCTCCAGCGCGACATCGCCTACGCCATGGCCGCCGCCGACGTGCGCATCCTGGCCCCCATCCCGGGGCGCTCGGCCATCGGCGTGGAGGTGCCCAACCAGCAGCGCCAGCTGGTGGCCCTGGGAGACATCCTCACCAGCCCCGAGGCCCGCAACGCCACCCACCCTCTGGAAGTCGCCCTCGGGCGGGACATCGCCGGGCGCCCCATCCTCGAGAACCTGGCCCACATGCCCCACATCCTCATCGCCGGGGCAACCGGAGCAGGCAAGTCGAGCTGCATCAACTCGCTCATCACCAGCATCTTGGTCCGGGCCACTCCCGACCAGGTGCGGCTCATCCTCGTCGACCCCAAACGAGTCGAGCTCGGCCAGTACAACGGGCTGCCCCACCTCCTCACCGGCGTCGTCACCAACCCCAAGAAGGCGGCCAACGCCCTGGACTGGGCCGTCCACGAGATGGAGCGGCGCTACGACCTCCTGGCCGAGGTGGGCGTGCGTGACATCACCGGCTACAACGCGGCCTACGACCGCGGCGAGCTGTCGGCCCCGCCCGCCCTGGGCGAACAGCCCAAGAGCTACGACCGCCTGCCGTTCATCCTCGTGGTGGTGGACGAGCTCAACGACCTCATGATGGTCGCGGCCCGCGACGTCGAGGAGTCCATATGCCGGATCGCCCAGATGGCCCGGGCGGTCGGCATCCACCTGGTCATCGCCACCCAACGGCCCAGCGTGGACGTCATCACCGGTGTCATCAAGGCCAATGTCCCCTCCCGGCTGGCCTTCGCGGTGTCCAGCCTGGCCGACAGCCGGGTGATCCTCGACCAGCCGGGCGCCGAGCGCCTGATCGGCAAGGGGGACATGCTCCTGCTCAGCGCCTCCTCGAGTGTGGCCCGGCGCATCCAGGGCGCCTGGGTCGGCGAGGACGAGGTCCGCAAGGTTGTCGGCCACTGGCGGCGCCAGTCCGAGCCCTGCTATGTGGAGGGGGTCGAGGGCAGTGACGACGGCTCAGGAGGAGGGCCGGGTGGCTTCGGCGACGGTGAGGACGACGATCTCCTCGAGGCGGCCCGCGACCTGGTCGTGCGGTCCCAGCTCGGCTCCACTTCGATGCTGCAGCGCAAGCTGCGGGTCGGCTTCGCTCGGGCGGGCCGGCTCATGGACCTGCTCGAGCAGCGGGGCGTGGTCGGCCCGTCGGAGGGCTCCAAGGCCCGGACTGTGCTCATGACCATCGAGGAGCTGGAGAACCTCCAAGAAGACGGGCAGTGAGCGAATGAGGGTCCGGGTCCCGGCCTCTTCGGCCAACCTGGGGCCCGGCTTCGACGTGCTGGGCTTGGCCTTGGCCCTGTACGTGGAGGTCAGCGTGGAGCCGGCTGAGCGCCTCGAGGTGGTCACGTCGGGCGAGGGGAGCGAGGTGCGGGCCGACGCCGGCCACTTGGCGGTCCAGGTGGCGACCGAGGTTGCCGGCCACGACCGCCTGCGCATCGAGGTCGCCTCCGAGATACCGATGGCCCGGGGCCTGGGATCGTCCGCCGCTCTGGCTGTCGCGGCCGCCGCGGCGGCCGGGGCCGAGGACCCTTTCGCCTGGGGGGTACGCGTCGACGGTCATCCCGAGAACGCTGCGGCTTCCACCTTCGGGGGCCTGATCGCTGCCACCACCGCCGATGGCGCCGCGGTGTGGCGACGCCTCGCCCTCGATCCCGCCCTGTCGTTCGTGGCAGTTGTACCGGACAAAGTGCTCCTCACCGCGGCCGCCCGCCAGGTACTGCCGGCTCAGGTCTCGCGCCAGGACGCCGTGTTCAACCTGGGCCGGCTGGCCCTGCTCATCGCCGGCCTGGCCGACCACGAGAACCTTCTTGCTGCGGCGGGCGACGACCGCCTGCATCAACCGCCCCGCTCGCAGCTGTTCCCGGAGGCCGCCCCCATCTTGGCCGGGTTGCGCCAGGCCGGCGCCTTGACCTCGTTCTGGTCCGGGGCCGGCAGCACGCTCCTCGCCGTGTGCCACCGGGCCATGGCCGCCGGGGTCGAGGCGGCCGGGCGGGATCTGCTCGCGCGCCACGAGGTGGCCGGCTCGGTGCGGGCCCTGGAGCCCGACTTGGTGGGGATCACCCCCTTGGAGCGACCGGGTCAGTAGCGTGGGCGGGTCCCAACGGGAGACCCACAAGGAGCAACCATGCCGACCTACGAGGGCTACTGCGTCAAGTGCAAGGAGAAGCG
>JAFAWZ010000231.1 GCA_019241495.1 Acidimicrobiales bacterium
GCTCGATTGGAGCACAACTCCGAGTGAGCAAGGAGGGAGGCCCGCCCCATAGCATCAGGTCAGGGCGTCGCGCCTACGCAGAGTGGCGCGCCGAACCGGAGTAGATAGTGGCGGGGGTTTTGTTGAATAGCGCGGCTATGGCGCCTCAACACGCACGAAGTTGCTGCTCGCGATAGTCGTGCGTACGCACTGCATAGGCGGCTGCATACTCAGGATCGGGCGTCACCGGCCGCACTGCCCGAGAAACCCGCCAGGGTGCCCGAGAGACGGCGCGACCTGTGACCTTCGGGGTAACGACCCGACAATGGGCCCCTCCGCCCGGTCCAAGGATCGCCGCTGTCCGCCGGCAAGGACTCGATCTCACGCTCCCGCTGGATCAGGCCCTCGGCAGAGAAACACATGATGCTCATGCGTTCGGGTCAAGGGTTGGCTGGGGCGAGTTCCCCGAGAAGGGTCTGTACTCGCTCTTCGATGTCCGCGACGATGGGGCGCACCGGGTCGACCGGGAGGCCGGCGGGGTCTTGGAGTTCCCAGTCGAGGTAGCGCTTGCCGGGGTAGAAGGGGCACGTGTCGCCACATCCCATGGTCACGACCACGTCGGCCTCTTGGGCGTCGTCATCGGTGAGCGGCTTGGGGAACTCTTTGGAGGTGTCGAGGCCACGCTCTTGGAGCACGGCGACGACGGAGGGGTTGAGCTGGTCGCCGGGTTCGGAGCCGGCGGAGCGTACTTCGACCCGGCCTTGGGCGTAGTGGTCGAGGAGGACTTTGGCAGCCAGCGAGCGTCCGCTGTTGTGGATGCAGAGGAACAACACGACAGGCTTGTCGTCGATCATGGAGTCTCCTGGACGGTACGGGCGGATAGATCGTCGGTGCGGTTGGCCGTCTCGGCTGCGACGGCCGGCGGGTGGGGGGTGACGACGCGGGCCGCGTCGGCGGGCGTGATGGCCGGGTAGAGCACGAACCGGATGAGGGCGAAGGCGGCAACCCCGCCGATGATCTGGGCGGCGATGAACGACGGTGCGGAGGACGGGGCGATGCCGGCGAAGGTGTTGGAGAACATACGGCCGACGGTGATGGCCGGGTTGGCGAAGCTGGTCGAGCTGGTGAACCAGTAGGCGGCGCCTATGTAGGCGCCGACCGCGGCTGCGGCGGTGGCGGCCCGTCCGGTGCGGGCCAGGGCGAAGATGACCAGTAGCAGACCGGCGGTGGCCACGATCTCGGATACGAAGTGGGCGCCGCTGGCCCGATGCTTGGTGGAGATGGTGACTGCCGTCTTGTTGAACATGATGTTGGCCAGCACCGCCCCGGAGATGCAGCCGGCGACCTGGGCGGGCAGGTAGGCGGCGGCGTCCCGCCAGGAGATGCCGCCGAAACCGGCGTCGGCCAAGGACACCACCGGGTTGAAGTGGGCGCCCGATACCGGCCCGAACATCAAGATCAAGGCGTACAGCCCGGCCGCGGTGACGGCCGCGTTCTCCAGCAACTCGAGGCCGGTCTGGCCGGGGAGAGTTGCTGGGCGGCGATTCCCGAGCCGATGACCACAGCGGCCAACAGGGCGCTGCCCAGCCATTCGGCGGCCAGGCGCCGCCACAGCGCCGTCTGGTTCACCTTTCCGTCTGGCCTAGCAGCAGGAGCGGTCGGAGCCGCCCAGGCTGACAGTGGCCGGTTCCGGCGCGCAGCTCTCGGTGGAGCAGCCCAGCCCGGTCTCGGCGGGGGCGTCGGCCAGCACGGTGTAGACCTCCCAGGGGGCGCCGTCGGGGTCGTTCACCCATGCTTTGTCCTGCAGGGCGTAGCAGCACGTGGTCGATTCCTGGACGTCGGGCTCGAGCCCTTGGTCGGACAGGCGGGCGGTGGCAGCTTGGACCTCGGCGGGGGTTTCGACCTCGACACCGAGGTGATTGAGGGCGCCGGCTACACCCTGGCCGCGGTGCTCGGCGTTCTCGATCAGGACCAGCTTGAGCGGCGGGTCGGCGATGGCGAAGTTGGCGTAGCCGGGGCGGCGCTTGGCCGGCTCCGCTCCGAAGAGCTTCGAGTAGAACTCCACTGCCTGGTCGATGTCGGCCACGTTCAGGGCCAGCTGCACTCGGGACATCACTACCTCCTGGTAGCATCGACAATCGTTGATACATTGATCCTAACCAATGTATTCACGCTTGTCGATGGGAGATTTGTGTCGTGGCCAGAAAAGTTGCTGTGATCGAAGCGCCCGACGCCGAGATGGCCGAGTGCTGCCCATCCGTTCTGGCCGCCCCCCTGGACGCCAGCCAGGCAGAGGCGCTCGCCCGAGGATTCGACGCGTTGGGCGATCCGGTCCGGCTGCGGGTCCTGTCCATGCTGGCTGCTGCTCCGGCCGGCGAGATCTGCGTGTGCGACTTCATTGGCCCCATCGGCAAAAGCCAGGGCACCATCAGCCATCACCTGAAAATCCTGTCTGAGGCCGGACTGGTGCACGGCGACCGGCGGGGCAAATGGGTGTGGTACTCCCTCGACCAGGGCCGTCTGGCCGAGCTGCGCGGCGCCATCGAGCCATAATCGGCATATCCGCACTGCGTCAGCCCGGCCGGACGTGGTCGGCGATCCTGTCGATGCGCTCCGCCCGCGGTTCGCAGCGTCGTATGAGTCGTCAAGCCGTCCGCTGGCAGCCTGGCCGGGGACCGGAGGACCTCCAGTTGGGAACCGGTGCCGATCTGGTTGGAGTTGTCCACCTGTACCGTCATTTTGCCCACGTCGATGAAGGCGGGCGGGGGGGCGAAAGCCGCCTGGTGGCGCGGCGGGCCGGAGAATGTGTAAGACCTCCCGCGATGGGGGTGACGGTCAGTCCGGCAGCTCCAGCATCGAGTACTGCTATTTGGCCGGCGGGCAGAATCGTCATCGCATTTCTGTCAGCCAGCAAAGGAGTGAGGCCATGACCAACGCGTCCCAGCACCCCACCCACGGTTGGACCCACCTGGGCCAGGCCGTCCACGCCCGCACTAAAGATCATCTGCCAACCCAGAACGCCTACGGCCGCT
>JAFAWZ010000198.1 GCA_019241495.1 Acidimicrobiales bacterium
CATGCTCCACGACCTCGTTGACGAGACCCCACTCCAGGGCCTGTTGCGCCGAGACCTTACGGCCCGTCATACCGAGGAGCATGGCACGGTGCTTCCCGAGAATCTTGGTGAGATACGGCAGCCCGGTGCCGAAAGGCAGCAGGCCGAGATCTATCTCACCGGCCCAGAACACGGCCTGGTCCGAAGCGATCACCAGGTCGCACACCTCCACCATCTCCCAGCCGCCACCTATGGCGTACCCGTTCACGGCCGCGATCGTGGGCTTCGGAAAGTCGCGGAGCGTTTGCCAAAAGTTGCCGTACGCGTAGTGGAACGCCAGGCGTTGCCCGTTGGTCCAGCCTTCGCCGTCGTGGCCACCAGAATGCGTCGGCCGGATATCGGCGCCGGCGCAGAACGCCCGGCCCTTACCTGTGAGCACCACGACCCTGATGTCGTGATCCGCTCTCCACTCGTTCAACTGGAAGTGGATGTGCATGTGGTTCAGGCCAGTGGGGTTCAACCGCTCCGGCTCGTTCAGCTCGATGACACCCACGTGCCCGTCGACGCGTGCCGAAATGCTGTCCGCACCAGGCAACTTCGACCGATCAACAATGCCTTCCCAAGTCATCTGCTTCCTCCCTCGTGACGCAGACGCCACCGGCCCTGTCGTTCTCCGTTGCCGCAACCCGATTCTGGCAGACCAGGATGCTGGATGCAAGATTGACGGATCGGCCCCCGGGGCCCGGCATGCCGAGGTCGACCCAGAATCGCTCGATCAGCCCATGGCCTGCCCTGAAGTACCGCCTGGTGGTCAACACCCACCCACGAGGAGTGAGCGTGACCCGGGTGAAGCGGTCGTGTACCGGCCACAGCTCGAGGGACACGGGCACCCACTGCACGACGGTCCGGCGGCGCAACTTGCCGCTGATGGTCCAACCCTGGGCCGGGCCACCGGTCGGCCGTTCGAGGCGTAACCGCCTCCCGACTGTCACCTCGCCATCCCGGGCCCTGGCCTGCCACCAGCCTTGCAGCGTCGAATCGAGGCCGTCGCGCTCACCCGGGAGCATTCGATGGAAAACCGGCGAATCACGACCCCAGAGCGACTCCGGCGGATCGGGCCCCGACCCGCCCTCCACTGGCCGTGACGGGGCCTTCCGCCACGCCCTGCGGACGGCTTCGACCACCTCGGTCCCGGTCAGGACCTTCTGCGGCTGCTCGTCGAAATACGACGGCAACTCCTCGGTCCGGGCACCGAAATCCGGTACGTCCACCGAGGTTGATCATCGTCCCGAGCCGGGAGAAAGACAAGGGCTGGCCTATTGCATCGTAGCCGGGCCGGCGATCTCGAACTCCTCCCCGATCCACAGGGCGGAGCCGCGCAGGTCTATGAACTTCGCCTCGTCTTCGACGAGCATCTTCGCCGCCGCCCGCCCCTCGGCCGTCGTGGCATGGGCCATGAACTGCTCGATGTCGTCCCACCAGACCTCGGCGGTGCCGTCATAAGGTTCCTCGGCGCCGCGGCTGGCGCGCAACGAGTCGTTGATCGACCCGGCCAGGCGATGGACCTGAACGTACCGCCGGAAGCCCAGCGGCGCTTGAAGAGACCGGACCAGCGGGCCGTGCTCCTCCAGCCAGTAACGGTGGAACTCCGCGACGTCGACGTCGGCACGTCGCCTCACTACGAAGGTCAGCTTGATCAAGTCATCCTCCTGGGCCCGCGGACCGGTACGAGTCCCGCCCGACTCTTGCAGGTCCGCGCAAGCCGGCTTAGGGTTTTCGATCCTCGGCCCACGACCGACGACAGACGACAGATCGGAGTGTTGTGTCAAGTCCCAACCCCATGGCTGGCGTCCGGGTGCTGGAGCTCGCCAACAACTATGCCGGGCCTTTCGCCGGCTCCCTGTTGTGCGACTACGGGGCCGAGGTCGTCAAAGTCGAGCTGCCCGGTACCGGGGATCCGGCCCGCCGCTGGCCTCCTGAGAAGGACGGCCACTCCCTCGGCTGGATGCGCATCAACCGGGGGAAGAAGTCCATCGGTCTGGACCTGCGCGATCCACGCGACCGAGAGACCGTGGTGCGACTGGCCGCCAAGGCAGACGTCATCATCGTCGCCTTTCGCCCCCCGACCCTCGCCAAATGGGGGCTCACATACGACGACCTGAAGGCTGCGAACCCGGGGATCGTGTACGTCAGCGTCACCGGATGGGGGCTAACGGGACCGAACAGCGGGCGCCCCGGCTTCGGATCGACCGCCGACGCGGTGAGCGGGTTCTCCCACATCGTCGGCTTCCCCGATCGCCCACCGGTCCTGGCCCACTTCGGCCTCACGGACCTCATCGCGGGGACCTCGGCCGCCTTGGGAACTGTCATGGCGTTGTTCAAGCGGGCCACGACAGGTGAAGGCGACCTCATCGATGTGGCCCTCTACGAGCCGATGATGCATCTCTTGGGCGACATAGTCGTCGACTACTCGACCACCGGCCGG
>JAFAWZ010000100.1 GCA_019241495.1 Acidimicrobiales bacterium
GGCAGGCTGCTCGGTGCCGCCATACCGGAGTCCTTGTGTCCTTAGCCTCGGCCATTTGCCAATTCCGTTGCGCCAATCCCTGTCGAAAGGTCCCTTTGTGAGGTTATGAGCTCGGTTGCGAAAGGCAGAGTCGAACATACCCGGGCGGTGTGACAACGACCCGGCGACGACGACTCAGAAGCCGTAGTCTGTCTGCCCCGAAGCGGGCTGTCTAGCCCAAAAGGTCGTCTATCAGACTGGATTTCGTCTCCGCGCTGAGCACAGTTCGCTCCCGGTACTCGGGATGTTCGACCGACAGGGCGACCGTCCCGGAACGGAACCTCTCGATCAACGGCGGCGTCAGAGAGAAATGCACGAAATGCACCGCTGCCGTGACCTCGTCCCTGGTCAAGGCGTCGGCATGGGCAGGGTCCACGTCGCTTCGGACCACGGCGGCCGCCGGGGTGGCGCCATCCGGGCTCGGGACGCTCCCGAAAGCATCCGGTACAGAGCCACCGATCTGAAGGACGACCGACTGCTCGATGCCGACCAGCCGGGGCAGCCAGTGCTCCATCTCCTGCTTCGACGTCAGCTCGATGTAGAGGCTGGCGGACAGCTCGCCCCGCCCCGGAATCAACGGGTTGTAGACGTCGAGCTCGGTTTGCACGGCAGCATCGGTCATGAGCCGCTCGGCCCTGACCATCTCCTGTACCTGGAACCGGATGGTGTCGCGGTTCTCGAACACCAGGCTGACGATCGGCCCTACCGCCACTCGTCTGATCTTCTTGAGCGCGACGATCCGAGCCCGCAATTCGTGGCGCTCGCGCTCGTAGGCCCGGGTGTCGGCGATGTCGGCCAGAGTGAGCTGGCCCGTGGTCACGACTGGCCCTCCGTGGGTTCTGGTTCGATCCCGTAGGCCCGGGCGAGGAGCTGCAGCGGGTGGACCGGAGCCACTCCGGTCTCCTGGAGGATCGCCCCGTTGGCCAGATGGCAGTCACCCGCCACGACCTCGGCTCCCACGCTGCGCAGCTCATCGCGAAGCGGTGCCGCGACCTTGCGGGCCAGCTCGTAGTGATCGCTGCGCAGACCCCACATCCCGTCTATACCCGAGCACTTGCGCACGAGTGTCACCGTCGAGCCGGTCAGCTTGATGAGGTCCCGGCTGCGCAGCCCGACGTTCTGGGCCTGAAGGTGACACGGCACGTGGTAGGCGGTGGTCGAGGGAACGTCTCCCCTGAAATCAGTGTCCAGCTCAGCGCCTTCAGAGCGGTGCATTCTCCAGAGGTATTCCGCCGCGTCGTAGGTGTGTGACCCGACCAGTTCGGCGTCGGGTGTCTTCAGGTATTCGGGGTAGTCCCGCTTGAGGACATAGCCGCACGTCGGCTGGGGCACGACGATGTCCTTGCCGGCCCGAACCTGGCGGGCCAGCACCTCCACGTTCTTGGTGGCCTGCTTGCGGAACGCCTTGAACTCCCCGCTGTGCAGCCACGGCGCCCCGCAGCACGAGGCGCCGTCGGCCAGGTCGCAGCGGACGCCGTTGTGCTCGTACACCTTCACCATGTCCTGGCCGATGGCCGGGTTCTGGTATTCGACCAGGCAGGTGGCGAACACCGCGACCCGGCCCTGTTCGCTTCGGGCCAGCTCGGGCCGGGGCCGGCGCTTGAACCAGGTCGAGAAACGGGTGCGGGCATACGGTGGCAGGACGCGCTCGGCGGCGATGCCGACGGTACGGTCCATGAGCCGGCGGAGGACCGAACCCGGCCTGCCTAGGGCCGCGTTGGCTATCGGCGCAGCGAGCGTGGCGACCGTTCCGGCCTGGTCGGTCCGGGCCAGCACCTGGTTGGTCACCTTGTCCTTGATCGACTTGGGACGAATGGCGCTGGCTCGCAGCATGAGCCGGGGGAAGTCCAGCTGCCACTCGTGAGGCGGCACGTAGGGGCACTTAACGTAGCAGAGCTTGCACTGATAGCACTCGTCGACTACGTGGTACTGCTCGAACGGGGTGAGAGCCGCCACGTCCCCGTCCTTGGCGTCGATCAGGTTGAACAGAGTCGGAAACGACGGGCACAACGACAGGCACAGGCGACAGCCATGGCACAGGTCGTAGACCCGGGTCAGCTCGGCGCGCAGGTCCGACTCGTCGAAGTAGGCCGGATGGTCGGGGTCATAAGTGACAGTCACGGGCTATCCCTCGATGGGGTGATCGGAAGACGACAAAAGAGGACCCGGCGCGCCGGCCCGGTAAGGCGCGACGCTCCGGGTCCTCCTCGGGGGCAGAGGATCAGATCAGCTGACGTTCTGCAGGCCGCTGGTGAAGCGGCCGGCGTGGCTCTTCTCGGCCTTGGCGAGTGTCTCGAACCACTCCGCGATGTTGTCGAAGCCCTCTTGGCGGGCCGTCTTGGCAAAGCCCGGGTACATCTCGCTGTACTCGTAGGTCTCGCCCTCGATGGCCGACTTCAGGTTGTCCTCGGTGTCGCCGACGCTGACTCCGGTCGCCGGGTCGCCGACCTCAGCCAGGAACTCGAAGTGCCCGAAGGCATGGCCCGTCTCGCCTTCGGCGACGGAACGGAACAGGGCGGCCACGTCAGGGTAGCCCTCGACGTCGGCCTTCTGGGCGAAGTACAGGTACCGCCGGTTCGCCTGGCTCTCGCCTGCGAAGGCCTCCTTGAGGTTCTCGTGGGTCTTGCTCTCCTTGAGGGGGGGCATTCAATACTCTCCTTTTGGTTGGTTGGTTGGGGAGACAAGTGCTGGGGGGACGGGGGGCGAGCCGTTGAGTCGGGTCTGGCAGTCGTCGCACAGGCCCCGGAAGACCACCTCCGCGGCGCCGACCTGGAAGCCGCTGGCGGCTCCACCGGGAACACGTATGGCGCTGTAGTCGGCGAAGACGTCCCGGACCTTCCCGCAGCTCGTGCAGACGAGGTGGTGGTGCACTTCGGTGTTCGGGTCGTAGCGGCTGGATCCGGTGCCCAGGTCGAGGTGGTGCAGTTCCCCCATGTAGGCCAGGTCGTTCAGCGTCTGGTAGACCGTCCGCAGCGAGATCATCGGCATGCGCTGCCGGGCCTCGGCAAAGACGGCGTCAGCCGTAGGATGGCCAGCCGCCGGGTGGCTCGCTGCCGGGTCGTCATCGGCTCCCCACAGGATCTCGAATATGAGCTCACGTTGGGGCGTGACCTTGAGGCCGAGGTTGCGGAACAACTGAGTCATCTCGGCCGGAGGTCTCATATCAGCAAACACTACTACCTAACAATCATTGTTGGCTAGGCCAATTCTGGGCCGTTCGGCCAAGTAGCGACACGGCGCCTCCTGCCCGGGCATGCTGGGGGCCCGAAAGCCCGCCTCTACCGCCGGGCCGTTCATGGAGGAGTGGCCGCAACAGTGAGCATCTTGGTGATCGACGTCGGCACCAGCAGCGTCCGCGCCGCGCTGGTCAGCGCCGAGGGAACCGTGGAGGGCACGAAGCGGATCCCGTTGCCGCCCGACATCCCTATGGCCGGCCTGGCCGAGTTCGACCCGGCGGCCATGGCCGCCGCCGCCATCGACCTGGCCGGGACGGTCGCCACGGCGGCCACCTCGGAGATCGAAGCGGTCGGGGTGACGACCCAGCGGGCGTCGACGGTTGCGTGGGATGCCCGAACGGGCCAGCCTCACGGCCCTGGCCTGGGCTGGCAAGACCTGCGCACGGCGGGCACCTGCCTGGAGCTGCAAGCGGAGGGGTTCCGCTTCTCCCCGAGCGAGTCCGCGACCAAGTTCGCCTGGCACGCGGCGGGGCTCGGCGGTGACGACAGAGAACACCTCAGGCTCGGAACCATCGACAGCTGGATCGTGTGGAACCTGACCGGCGGCGAGAGTCACATCACAGACGCGACCAATGCGGGAGTCACGGGGCTGTGCGGGGTGCCGAAGCTGGCGTGGCGAGACGACGCCCTGCAGAAGCTGGGGATCGATCCGGGATGGCTGCCCACGATCGGCGACTCGACCGGGTGGTTGGGAGAGGCCAGTGCCCTGCCCGGCGCCCCGCCCATCTGCGCCCTGGTCGGCGACCAGCAGGCGTCCCTCGTCGGGCAGGGCTGCACTCGCCCGGGCCTGGCCAAGGCCACCTTCGGTACCGGTGCCATGCTGGACATCTGCCTCGGAGAGCAAGGGCCGGAGAAGCCCGAGCGGACCGGGCACGGGTGCTTCCCCATCGTGGCCTGGCAGCAGGCTGGCGTGACCACATGGGGGCTGGAAGCGATCCTGCTGACGGCCGGAACGGTCATCGACTGGCTGGTCGAGGACATGCAGCTGATCAGCGACGCGGCGGAGTCGGAGGCCGTGGCGGCTCAGTGCGAACAGACGGACGGAGTCGTGATGGTCCCGGCCCTGCTGGGGTACGGCACCCCGCAATGGGACTTCGGGGCTAGAGGGGCCTTCTTCGGCGTGACGCGGGGCTCCAACCGGGCCCACCTGGTGAGAGCGGTGCTGGAGGGTGTGGCCCACTCGGGAGCCGATCTCCTCGAAGCGGTCGAGAACGACACGGGCCTCCAGGTCCCCAGCCTCCGGGTCGACGGCGGGATGTCGGCCAACCGGGTGTTCGTCCAGGCGCTGGCCGATGCCATCGTCCGCCCGGTGGAGGTGTCGCGCGAGCTGGAGGCGACCACCCTCGGGGCCGGCTATCTGGCCGGGTTGGCCACCGGAGCGTGGTCCGGGCCCGACGAGATCGCGGCCGCCTGGGCGCCCAAGGAGATCGTCGAGCCGAGCGGCCGGCCATCGGATCGCGACCGGTGGAGGCGGGCCACCGAGCAGGCCGCCCGCTGGTACCCCGAGCTGTCCGACATCACCTTCTAGATCGGCAGGGCCTGCTGGCGCTCGAGCACCGGTCGCATCAGATCGCCCCGCTCGGCCACCCGGTCGAAGACGTCGTCGACACCGAAGCGCAGCGCGGACGCGTGGTCGCGTTCGAGCGCCGACTCCAGCTCGTCCCACGTAACCGGAGTTGACACCGTGGGCGTATCGAGGGCCCGCACCGAGTAGGCCGCGACGGTGGTGCGGGAGGGAGCGTTCTGGCTCCAATCGATCAACACTTTGTCCTTCCTGATCCCCTTGCCTATCGCGGTCACGACGAGATCGGGATGGTCCCGCTCCAGCTCCTGGGCCACCGCCAGGGCGAACGAACGGGTCTGCTCGAAGCCGGCCTGGCCATCAAGGGGCACGTACAGCTGCAGCCCTTTGCTGCCCGATGTCTTCGGCCAGGCCTCGAGGTCGTCCCTCCCGAGGACCCCTCGTATCAACAAGGCGATGCGAGCGCAGCTCAACACATCGGCCGGGGGGCCCGGATCCAGGTCGAAGACCACGAAGTCGGGCCGGTCGAGGTCCTCGGCCCGGGCCAGGCCCGGATGGATCTCGATGGCCGCCAGGTTGGCGGCCCACACCAGGGCGGCCGGCTCGTCGAGGCGCAGGTAGTCGACGTCTCCGAGCCGTACCGTCGTGATCCACTCGGGCCGGTGCTTGGGGGCGTTCTTCTGGAAAAAGGTCGGCCCTTCCACCCCATCAGGCCATCTCCGGAGGGTGATCGGGCGGTCCCGGAGGTGGGGAACCATCGTCTCGGCTATGGCCTCGTAGTAGTCGATCAACCCGCCCTTGGAGAAGCCGGTCCGGGGCCAGAAGATCTTGTCCCGATTGGATGTCTCGACCGAGCGACCGCCGATCTCCGAGGTCACGCAGACTGCTTGGCCCGGGCCAGGCTGGCCTCCAGGGCGGCCATGAGGTCCACGACCGGAGCGGGCTCGGCCGCCGGTTGCGCCGCAGTGATGATCTCGCCCTGTGCCTTGGCCTCGATGAGGGCCAGCACCTTCTCGCGGTAGTCGTCGTGGTACTTGGCCGGGTCGAACGGGTTGCTGAGCGACTCCACCAGCTGGCTGGCCATGTGCAGCTCCCGTTCGGAAGGAGCGGTGTCGGCCGCGGTCGGCACGTCCAGCTCGCCCGGGTCCACCACCTCGTCGGCGTATAGCATGGTGGACAGCACGAGGACGCCGTCACGGGCCCGCAGGGCGGCCAGGTACTGCTTGGTTCGCAGCACGAAGCGGCCCAGGGCCACCTTGTTGCAACGCTGCATGGTCTCCACGAGCAGGGCGTAAGCCTTCTCGGCCCGCTCGTCGGGGACGAGATAGTAAGACTTCTCGAAGAACACGGGATCGATCTCCGACAGCTCCACGAACTCCTCGATGTCGATGTTCCGAGTGGCTTCGACGTCCACCCCCGCCAGCTCTTCGGGCTCGACGACGACGTAGCGGCCGCCGCCCAGGTCATAGCCTTTCACGATGTGGGCATAGTCCACCTCCTCGCCGTCCACCGAACAGACCCGCCTCTGGTTGATCCGCCCGCCGTCAGCATCGTGCAGCTGGTGGAAGCGGACGTCTTTGGGGGAGGTCGCGGTGGTCAGCTTGACCGGTACGTTGACCAGTCCAAAGCTGACCGATCCGCTCCATATGGCCCTGGGCATGAGAACATTCTTCCCTGATGGCGGGACTATCGCATGGGAGCAGGTCCATCGGTGAGGTCGCGGCCCGCCTGGTGAAGGTCCTCACCGATCCGGGCGGGGGCCTGGCCGACCCGACCGGCCACGATCTGGTGTTCGAGCCGGTGTTGTCCGTACGGCCGCTCCCCGAGCCTCTGGAGGCGCCACCTGAGGCCTGGGCGGTGGACGGCGGCCAGGCGCTCGTCGCCGACGCCAAGTGCCTGCAGGTCTACGTCACCCGGGCGGCGCGGGTGTGCTGGGCCAAGGGACGGAGCGTGCTAGAGGAGGAGCTCCCGCTCCGGGCCCACCTCCTCGGCCTCGGCGAGGACCGCCGCACCCTCGCCGCCCTCGACGCGCCGGTACGCCCGGACGCCGCGGTGGACGTGAACTTGCTGCGGGAATGGGCGGAGTGGTCGGCGGCCTCGTCGTGCGTGCAAACGGCCGGGCCGGGCGCCTTGGTCATGGTCGACGGCGATCTCCGGCCGGACTGGAGGATCGCCCCGGAATGGGTGGGCAGGCTGCTCCGAGAGAGTGCGGCACGCCACGTGACGGTCGTCGGGGTGACCAAGCACACCGGCCTCTCGTGGGGTGGGGCCCCGCTCCTGGCCACCCTGGAGCGGATAGCGGCCGAGACGGTGGGTGAGCGGGAGCGTTGGTGGGCCCCAGTGGCGCGGACCAACACATCGGCCCGATCCAACCCTTCGGCCCGATCCAACCCTTCGGATGGCCCGGGGGTGCAGGTCGTGGTGGCCCGGCTCGACCCCGACGCGCGCTTCGCCTTCCGGGTCGACCTGCCGGACCACGCCGATCCGGTGGCCACGCTCGGTCAGATGGCCGCGGTCAGCGACGACGCCGGTTTCCCCGGCTACCCCTACCCGCTCAGCGTGGCCGACCGTCTGGCCGCCTGCCCCGCCTGGGTGCGCGACGAAGTGTGGGCCCTCATCGACGAGGAGTTCGACCGGGCCGGTGTGGAGCCCGACGCGCGGGAGCGGGCCTTCACAGACCGGCACCGGTTGATGGAGCGCTACTGATCACCCGCCGGACAGACTGGCCGGACAGACTGGATGGTATGAGCCAGCACACCCGGGGCCGCTTGTACGGGCGGAACGTCCTGGAGGGTCTGTTCCGAGCCGCCCCCGACGAGGACCTCTTCATCGGCGAGCTGTTGGTGGCCGTCGACGAGGCCACGGGACGGCGGTACCTCTTCCGGGTGGTCGACGTTACCTACGGGACCGAGCACCGCGAGCCGGGGTGGGCGGAACGGGTGGCCGGGACGTTGCTCTCCGACGACGCCCGCGGCGAGCCTGGAGCCCACCCGATCCACGAACCGGACCGCCGGACCTACCGGATCGCGGAATGCCGTTGTCTCGGCTACCTGGCGCCGCCCGCGCCAGGTTCGCCTCCTGGACCGGGATCGCCTCCGGAGCCGGGATCAACGGTACGCAGCGAGTTCCGCAAGCCGAAGAGCCTTCCGAGCCAGTTCTCCGCCGTCGTGGCACCCTCGTCAGAGGACTTCGCCTTCCTCGCCGAGCGCATGGGCGACCTGCCGGTCGGCTGGCTGCGTAGCGGCGAGACGGTGGTGGACTTCGAGGTCGGGATCCCCGGCGCCAGCCTGGCCTCGCACGTCGGCGTGTTCGCCACCACCGGCATGGGCAAGTCGAACCTGATGCAGGTGCTGGCGTCCGGTGTCATGCAGTCGAACGGCCGTTACTCCCTGCTGCTCATCGATCCCCATGGCGAGTACCGGGCCGCCCTAGGCCGCCACTCATGGGCCGCTGCCGCGCTCCGGGTGTACGCCAACCGGTCGCTGCCAGGGACGTCGGCGTTGAAGATCAGCCTGTCGGAGCTGACCGTCGACGACCTGCGCACCGCCTACGAATGGAGCCGCCCGCAAGAAGAGGCGCTCTACGAGCTCGAACGCCACTACGGACGCTCCGCCGACGGCGACGCCGGGCTGGCGTGGATGGCCGAGTTCGCCCGCATCGAGGACCTGGCCGGCTTCCGGGACGTCGAGCTGTCCGCCCGGGTCGCTCTGTCAACCCTCCAGGTCGTGCACCGCCGGGCCCGCCGCATCGTCGACCTGCGCTGCGTGGCCCGGGATCCAGCCGTGTCTGTGGGATCGCGCATCGCCGAGGACCTGCTGGCCGGCAAGGTGGTGCTGGTCGACGTCAGCGGCCTCGGCTCGACCGAGGAGGTGCTGGTCGGTTCGTTCCTGGCCCGGCGGATCCTCGAGACCTGGCAGGGCGCCTACCTGGACGACCCCGAACGGCACAGCCGTATGCCGGTGGTCTCCA
This sequence comes from Acidimicrobiales bacterium, assembly GCA_019241495.1. Taxonomy (GTDB): domain Bacteria; phylum Actinomycetota; class Acidimicrobiia; order Acidimicrobiales; family Palsa-688; genus JAFAWZ01. The sequence goes on from JAFAWZ010000100.1 coordinate 8,767, forward strand.
TCGCCCTCGAAGAGGCCCAACGGGTGCTCGGCGGGCGGTCGGACCGGGAGTCGAACGTCTTCCCTCGAGTGGCACGTGAGGGCCGCAAGTTCGGGGTCGGGTTGTGCGCCGTCACCCAGCAACCCAAACTGCTCGACGACGAGCTGCTCAGCCAGTTCAACACCTTCTTCGTCCTCGGCCTGGCCGACGAGAAAGATCGCAACATGCTGCGCGGATCGGCCAAGCAGGACATCAGCGCCCAGGGGGCCGAGATCCAGACGCTGATGCCCGGGGAGTGCCTGATAGTGAACCTGGCCGCTCCCTTCGCGGTGCCCGCCCACGTCCACTTCTATCCCGATCTGGTCCGCCGTGTCCCCCCGCCCCCGGCCCCCCGGCCCACCGCGGCGGCCAATGTCTCGGCTCTGGTGGACTGAGAAGCTGTCGCTCCCCCGCCTCTCCCCCGTTTCGGCTAGGGCGTCTCGAAGTCGCCGGCCCCCTCCCGTAGGCGGGCCAGCACCTCGAAGACCGATACGACATCGCCCGAAGCCAGGCCAGGCGCGCCGAACACCCGGTCGTTGATGGCCTCGGTCGAGCTCCGGGCGATCTCACGGCCCCCCGAGGTGATCTCCGCCAGGGTGGTCCGCCCGTCGGTGGGATGGGCGACTCGCCGGATGAAACCCTGCCGTTCCAAGCGATCCACCGCGTTCGTGACGCTGGTGGGGTGGACCTGGAGCCGGGAGCCGAGCTTGTTGAGGGGAAGGGAGCCGCGCCGGCTGAACAACAGCACCATCAACAGCTCGTAGCGGGCGAAGCTGAGGTCGAAGGGACGGAGCACCTCCTGCACCCGAGCCATGTAGATCTGGTGGGCCCTCACGATCGAGGTCACCGCGGCCATGCCCGGAGCGGCCTCCTCCCACCCATGGGCCTCCCACTGCCGGCGGGCCTCGCGAATCGGGTCGAAACGCAAGGGGCGGTGGTTACGGAGCACGGCCGGAGACTACTGACCGGTTGGGCCGGCCAGCGGCTCGGTTTGTCCGGCCGGCGAGGTGAGACGAATGACCGCGACGCCGCGCCCCGGAGTGCTCACCGGCCCACCCCCAAGGGCGCGGCCCGGCCTGTCACACCGGCTCGCTCCGACCAGGTCGCTCACTCGTCGATCTCGACTTGCCACCCGGCGGGATCCAGGACGATGCGCCGGCGAGGCCCGGGCCGGTCCATGTCGTGGTCGTCGTAACCGGCGTCCCCGGCCCACAACACGGCTGTGAGATCGCCGTGCTGGCTGCGGGCGACGCGGCTCTCGAACCGTTCCGCGGGGCGAGCCGCGGCCGCGGCCAGCGCGGCCTCGGTGCTCCCCTGGCGGTGCAGCCACCACAGGGTGACGAACGTCGGCGGGACCAGCTGGAGCTCGCCCCGCTGGCGGAGGTTCATGGCCGCGCCGGGCGCGATCCAGCGGTGCTCGTGGATCTCACGTTGGTCGACTGCCACCTCCGCCCCGGCCTCGGATGGGGCCAGGAAGAACCAGGTGGCGAACCGGCGGGGCGTCTCGGGGGGAGGCAACCAGAACGACAGCACGATCAACGCATCCGCGTCGAGCACCAGGCCGGCCTCCTCCTCGGCCTCCCTCACCGCAGCCTGTCGGGCCGCCCCGAACTCGGCGCCTGCTGCCCGGTGGACCGACCCACCGCCGGCCTCGGCGGGCTCGGCGGGCCAGTCCATGGCCTCGACCTGGCCGCCCGGAAAGACCCACATGCCCCCGAACGGTCCCCGGGAGCTCCGCCTGAGCATCAGCACCTCGAGGCCGGCCCCGCCTTCTCGGAGGAGAACGACAGTGGCCGCCGGGGTCGGCTCGACGCCGGGCGGGCTCGGACGGCGCTCAGCCATGCAGTCGTGGCCGTTCTGCCGCCTCGAACTCAGCTTCGACAAGACCGGCCAGCGCCTCGATGTCCGCGCCGGCCAGCCGGCGTCGCCCGCGGCGCAAGCGACGCAGGAGTCGGTCAACTGGCACGGCCGGCACCCCTTGGGCCCGGCCGCCGCGCCGCCGCATCCCGGGGCCGTGGACGGCAACTATGGGACGGGTGGGCACACCCAGCCGATCCCCCAACACCCCGGCCTCCCACCTCGTGGCCGTGGTGTCCAGCCGCCGGTCGCCGAAGCGAACCGACCACCGGGTCGCCCGCACCGGGGCCCTGGTGGACTTGGTGTCCACCAACCACACCCCGGTCGGCCCGATGGCGACATGGTCGATGTTGGCCCGGCTGCCTGGCACCCGCAGATCGTGCCAGACGGTCCACTTCCGAGGGGGAAGGCGCTCGAGAACCCGGGCCGTGGCCTCCTCCGCGGCAGCCCCCCGGAGCCACCGGTCGATCCCCCGCCCGGCGCGCCCGGCGACCAACACGGCCGGAGCCACGACGGCCAGGACCACCATCGCCATTGTGACCATCTCCAGCCGCGAGCCCGGCCCGCCCGCCGCGATCAAGCCCACGCCGACCGCCACGACCATACCGGCAACGACCCTGGCACGACGCCGCCGCCTCAGGGCCTCGGCGTACGCGGCGCGGGCGGACGTTCCCGCTCTACCTGGCATGAGCCGAGGATAACCACATCATTGTGATTCGTCTCACCTCTCTGGTTTGCTGGAGGCATGCGAATCGCCGCCCTCGGGGACGCCCATCTCGGTCGCTCCTACTACCCCTACACGGCCGACGGGGGCGTCAACCAGCGGGAGCTCGACTTCGAACGCTCGTTCGAGGCCGCCGTGGACCTGGCCCTGGCGCAGGAACCGGACCTGGTGGTGTGGCTGGGGGACATCTTCGATCATCCCCGCCCGACCTACCGCTCCTACCGCGTAGCCCAGCGGGCCCTGGCCCGGATCCGGGACCACGGGCGCCGGGCCGCCATCATCACCGGCAATCACGACACCCCTCGCCTGCCGGGCAAGGGCAGCCCGTACTCCACCCTCGCCGACACGTTCCCCGAGATGTACTTCGCCCACCGGCTCACCTACGAGCGCTTCGAGGTGCCCGGCCTGGTGATCCATGCCGTGCCACAGACCCTGACCGTCGACGCCGCCCTCGATGCTCTGGCCGAGGCGGCCAGCCAGCGCGCCCCCGGTGTCACCAACCTCCTGCTCACTCATCCGCGGCTGATCCAGCTCCAGCCCAAGTACGCGGATATCAACGAGCTCGAACTCGACGCCGGCGCACTCCAGTCGGATCTGGTTCTCCTCGGTCACTACCACACCTTCGCCGCCGTCACGGAGGGCATGTGGTATGCGGGCGCCCCCGACTCGTTCAGCTTCGCCGACGACCCGGATCGGTCGAAGGGCATCGTCGTGCTCGACACCGACAGTGGCGAGTGTCGCCAGGTCCCCTTGACCGGTCAGAGGTCCCTTGTGACCCTCGATCCGGTGTACGCCCTGGGGCTCACCCCGACCGAGCTTCAGGACCGGATGCTGGAACGGGCCGCTCTGGTGCCCGAAGGGGCGGTCGCCCGTCTCTACGTCGACGGCGTCCACCAGGAGGTATGGCGGTTGCTCGACCATCACGCCATCCGCGAGGCGGCCGGGACGGGTCTTCACCTCAAGGTGGAGCCGACCTTCGTGGCCGGCGCCCTGCATGCCGACCTACCCACCGTGATGGGCCTGGGGGCGCAGTGGGAGGACTATCTGGGAGGCCAGGACCTCACCGGCCTAGAGCGGGACCGGGTCCGGCAGCTTGGCCTCGACTACCTGGACCGAGCCATCACAGGCGCCGACGGGACCCTGGCCAGCGGAGGTGGCGGATGCTGATCAAGCGGCTGTACCTGCGGAACTTCCGGGTGTACGAGGAGGAGCTGGAGCTCGACCTGCCGCCCGGCCTGGTCGGCATTTACGGACCGAACGGGGCAGGGAAGTCGACATTGCTGGAGGCGATCCTGTTCACGTTGTGGGGCCCGGCCGCGTGCCGAACCACCAAGGATCAGATCCGGTCCGCGGGGGTCCGCGGCGACTGCGTCACCGAGGTCGAGTTCGAGCACGAAGGCCACCTCTACCTGGTCCGGCGCATGCTCAAGGGCGCCCACGCCACGGTGGCCACAGAGGCCTACAGCGACGGGGCGCTGATGTCGGCGGGGAATCGGGACGTGGGGCGGTACGTCGAATCGGTGCTCGGGATGGACGACGGAGCCTTCCGGGCGTCGGTGTTCGCGGAGCAGAAGCAGCTCGCCGCCTTCTCCAACCACTCTCCGGCCGAGCGGCGCCGCCTGGTACTCCAACTGCTCGGCATCACCCCTCTCGATGGGGCGAGGGATGCGGCGCGCAAGGACGCCCGCCAGTTCACCAACGATCACGACCGGCTGCGGGGCATGCTCCCCGATCTGGCCGCCCTGCAGACCGAGGCTGCGGACAGCCAGGCCAGCGCGGAGGCGGCCGAGGTGGCCTCTTCGGCCGAGGCGCAGGCCGCGGAGGCCGCCGCGGAG
>JAFAWZ010000174.1 GCA_019241495.1 Acidimicrobiales bacterium
ACCCTCGTCACAGTTGAATATACGGCCCGCATGGCCAATCAGATTGGGCAGGGGTGACGCTTGGCCTGTTCGGTCTGCCGGTACAGCCCGAGAAGCCCGCTCTGCAGCAGGCATCGCGGTCAAACCTCCAGCCCGCTGCGCAGCCCAAACGGTTGGACCAACCGAGAACCCAGAACGCCCCGGGTATGCGACTGCGAAACGGCCTGCTCCACCGGCACCGGGCGACCGGCCAACCCCTCCGCAGCCGCAATGCTCAGCGTCGACGCGGTCATCAGCTTGGCAGTAGGCCGGCGAAGTCTCAACTATGTCCCTTCCGGGCCGCCTCACGACTGAGGGTGACTTCAGTGGACCATACGAGACAGCCAGCCGGGGAGTTTCATTGGTCTAACATCCTGGATCCAAGTCTCGAGGGTAGCCCAGATGGGAAAGTGCCAGATGGGATGACCCAGATGGGACGACCCAGATGGGACGACGCAGAGGGGGGCATCATGAAAGCCGCGGTGCTGAACGAGATCGGCGGAAAGTTCGAGATCGCCGATGTCGACATCGACCAGCCACGGGCCGGTGAGGTGCAAGTAGCCGTCAGAGCCAGCTCGCTCTGCCACAGCGACCTCTCCGTGTCGCAGAACGGCTATGGCTATGCCATGCCTGCCGTGCTGGGCCACGAGGTGGCAGGCGTGGTCGTCGCCGTGGGACCAGGAGTAACCGACGTCGAGCCGGGAGACAACGTCATCGGCTGCCTGACCGGGTCGTGCGGTCAGTGCGAGGAGTGCATCCGGGGCGACATCTGGATGTGCACCCGGTCATCGACAACGGCACGGGGCGCGGATCTCCCACCTCGGCTTTCCATCGGCGGCCGCCCGGTAACGCAGGTCGCCGGCCTGGCTGCCTTCGCCGAGCGAATCCTGGTCCACCGGAGCAATGTGGTGAGGATCGACCCGGCGATGCCGCTCGATCGGGCCGCGCTTCTCGGCTGCGGTGTCATCACCGGCGCGGGGGCGGCCATCAACACGGCCGCTGTCCGCTTCGGCGAGACGGTGGCGGTCATCGGGTGTGGGGGCGTGGGGTTGAGCGCCCTGCAGGGCGCCGCGATCTGCGGAGCCGAGCGGATCATCGCGGTGGACGTCAACCCGTCGAAGCTGGAGCTCAGCCGCCGCTTCGGCGCCACCGACGTCGTCGACGCGTCGGAGGTCGACCCGGTGGAGGCCGTCGTCGACCTTACGAACGGGACCGGCGTCCACCACTCCTTCGAGGTCGTGGGGACGCCGGCAACCGCCCGCCAGGCACTGAACATGCTGCGCCGGGGCGGCATCGCCTACATGATCGGAATGCAACAGCCGGGAACCGAGCTGACCGTCGACCCCTTCGCCGACCTGGTCCTCAAGCACAGGGGGATCCGGGGGGTCTACATGGGCTCTACCAACTTCAAGCGGGACGTCCCGGCCTATGTGCGGCTCTACCTCGAGGGCCGGTTCAACCTGGACGACCTGGTGAGCCAGCGGATCGGCCTGGACGCCATCAACGACGCCTACGACGACCTACAGGCGGGGCGGGTGATCCGCTCGGTTATCACCAGCTTCTGAGCGATCACCAGCTTCTGAGCGTCCGGCCCTCGAACGCTGCTGGCAGCCCCAACGGGATTCGAACCCGTGCCTCCACCTTGAGAGGGTGGTGTCCTAGGCCACTAGACGATGGGGCCGAGCGGCAGGAGGAGAGACATCATAGCGGTCGAGCCCCACCGTTATAGAGGCGAACCCGGCCTGAGAGGGGCGGGACTCTGTCGGCCGGGTTCACCGGCGGCTACCGTGTTTGCTGTGACTACGTGCCGCTGATGGTCAGCCTAGGACCATCGGTGGTTTATTGGGAGCGGCTGCGAGATCAGTCGGAGGCAGGTAGAGGCTTGCTCTCTTTGAGCGGCAGGACGGCCCCGTTGATGGCCAGTGTGCCTGCTCCGGGCTTGACGCAGAGGACCTCGAGACCGCTGTCGTGCTCGAACCGCTTGCCCATGGGCGTGTTGTCCGAGAAATCGGGGCTCACGGCCAAACCCTCGGGCTTGGCCGAACCGGCCGGGACCATTGGGTGGCCTCCGCACTCGAGGGTCAGATCCGAGCCTCCGGCCTTGACCACGATCACCTCTGTGTCGGAGACCGCACTCCCCCAGCGAGATCCCGCCTTCAGATCCTGCGACATTTGCTTTCCGTTCCTCGACATCTACTAGGGCGCCTCGGCTGGGGCGCTCTCATTCGGGCAACTCATCACCCTAGGGCAATCGCCCCGGTTCCAGCGAGCCGACAGCAGCCATGGTCAGGGTAACCACCTACTTTGATGATGTTTCATTCGTATTTCTGTGGCAACAGCTGCTATCTCGGGGCGCGGGTCGCCAAGAAATGGCGTCCAGCGTCCGCAGAAAACCGGGTCATGGTCGCAGAGTGGAGCGAAGGAACCGCAGGGGACGAAGCTCGGGGGGGAGGACTCGAACCCCCAATAACAGGGCCAGAACCTGTCGTGTTGCCGATTACACCACCCCCGAAGGTGGTCGGAGAACTCTAGCCTGTCGCCCGCCCGGCCTGGAGGCGCTCGAGGGCGGCGTGGATGCGGGCGATGGTCCGGTCCCGGCCGAGCAGCTCCAACGACTCCCACAACGGGGGGCCGACCGACCGGCCGGTCACGGCCAGCCGCACCGGGGCCTGGGCCTTGCCGAGCTGTCCCACCCCGGCCTCGGTACCGGCCGCGACCGTCGCGTCGTGGATCGAGGCCGCGTCCCATTCGATGGTGGCGTAACGGGTGGCGGCCGCGTCGAGGATGCCGGCGAAGCCCGGGCTCTTGCGTACCGCCTTGTCCCACTCGGCCTGGTCGATGACCGGCTCGGTTCGGTACAGGAAATCGGTGAGGCTGTACACGTCCGCGAAGGTGCGGGCCCGCTCCTGTACGAGCGGGGCGATGGGCTCCCAGCGGTCGAGCTGCCAGGCCTGAGCACGCGAGACGAGCTCGTCGACAGGAAGGGCTCGGAGGTACTCGGAGTTGACCGAGGTGAGCTTGACCTCGTCGAACTTGGCGGGTGCGCTCTTGACGTTCTCCAGCCGGAACTCGGCGATCATCTCCTCGACGCTCAAGATCTCCCGGTCGTCGCCTGGTGACCAGCCCAACAAGGCGAGGTAGTTGCGCAATGCCTCGGCCATGTAGCCGTCGTCTCGGTAATCCTCGACGGCCACCTTGTCCCGGCGCTTGGAGAGCTTCTTGCCCTGCTGGTTGTTGATCAGCGGCAGATGGGCGAAGATCGGCTCGGGACCATACCCGAGGGCCCGCCACAACAACAGGTACTTGTGGGTGTTCGAGACGTGATCGGCACCTCTGATCACGTGGGTGATGGCCATGTCGGCGTCGTCGACCACGTTGGCGAGAATGAACAACGGGTCGCCATTGGACTTGCGTACGCCGAAGTCCTCGACGTCGTTGTTGTCCTTGGAGACGTCCTTGCGGATCAGGTCGTGGAAGCCGGATTCGCCTTTGGGTACACAGAAGCGGAGAATGCGGCCAACGTCCGGCTCGAGGCCCCGGTCCCGGCAGTAGCCGTCGTAGCCGGGCGGTCCACCCCGCTCTTTCGCCCGCTCGGCGATCTGCTCCGCGGTGCAGTCACAGGCGTACACCGCGCCCGATGCGATGAGCTTGTCGATGGCTGCCGCATACAGGTCGGCGCGCTCGGACTGGAAGTAGGGCCCTTCGTCCCAGTCGAGCCCCAGCCAGAGGAGCGCCCTTTTGATCCCTTCGGTGTGCTCGGGCCGGTTGCGAGCGGTGTCGGTGTCTTCGATGCGGAGTATGAACGTCCCGCCCGTCTGGCGGGCGAACAACCAGTTGAACAGCGCCGTCCGGCCTGTCCCCACATGGAAGTAGCCGGTAGGCGACGGGGCGATACGGACGCGCGGGGTCGCGCTCACGAAGAGGACGCTAGCTGGCGAGCAGGTCGTGGGCGTCGCCGCCCACCAGCTGCCGGCGCAGCTTGCCGATGGCATCCCGCTCGATGCGTCGCACCCGCTCGGCGGTGAGCTGCATGGCCTGACCGACCTCCCACTGGGTGCGGGGCTCGCCCCGGTCCAGCCCGTAGCGGAGGCGGAGCACCTGGCGCTCCTCGTCGGACAGCCGGGTGAGGAAGCCGGCCACCTCGGCCGCCAGCATCCCGCTGGCCACCGCTTCGAAGGGGGACTCGGCCGCCCGATTCACGACCAGGTCACCCAGGCTGGTGTCGCCGTCCTCGCCTACTGCCACGTCCAGGCTCATCGGGTCACTGTCGTAGCGGAACAGCTCGGCGATGGCCGCCTCGGTGGTGTCGAGGGCCTCGGCCAGCTCGGCGAGGGTGGCCGGTCGCCCGAGGCGGACCTCCATCTCCCCTTGGAGGCGCCGGGCTCGGCGAATCTCGTCACCTACGTGGGCCGGCACCCGCACCGTGTGGGCCGTGTTCTCGACGGCCCGGCCGATGGCCTGGCGGATCCACCAGGTGGCGTAGGTCGAAAACTTGAAGCCCTTGCGCCAATCGAACTTCTCGACGGCGTGGATGAGCCCCAGGTTGCCCTCCTGGATAAGGTCGCCCAGGGGCAGACCGGACCACTGGTATTTGCGGGCCACCGAAACAACCAACCGGAGGTTGGCGTTGATGAACTGGGTGGTCGCCTCGTCGGCCGCGGAAAGCTTCTTCCGGAGCCGGCGGCGCTCCACTGCGGACATCTTCTCCCCGCCGTCCAGGGCCGCCCGGGCAGCCTGCCCTTCTTGGATGACTTGGCCGAGGCGCGTCTCGTCGGCCTTGGTGAGAAGCGGGAAGCTCCCGGCTTCGTCGAGATAGAGGCCCAATAGATCAGGGGAGTAGGAGGAGTTCTGACTCATTGCAATGAGAAGTAACCCCAGTTGGGGTGGCATTATGCCGGAAAAATGACATCGATGTGTGTGACAAGTGGCACATAAATTCGGAGCTCTCTTCGCTGTCTCGCCAAGAGGGTAAGTTCCCCGAGGAGGCCGGGACCAGGTCCCGGCGCACATGAACCAGGAGGTCGGAATGGCTGATGCGGATGACGCGGCGATAGTCCAGCACATCGACGAACTGGTTGCAGAGGAGCACGATCTGGAGCGGACCCACGCCACGTCCGGGCTGTCGGAAGCAGAACGTCGGCGGCTTCACGATCTCGAGATCCAGCTCGACCAGGCGTGGGACCTGCTTCGCCAGCGCCGGGCCCGGCGCGACGCCGGCCAGGACCCCGGCGATGCCCACCCCCGGGACCCCCAGATCGTGGAGCACTATCAGCAGTGAGCGAGACAGGCAGGCAGGCCGATGAGCGGACGGTCGTAGAGGCGGTGCCGACCCAGCTGCTCATCGGCGGGAGGTGGCAGGCCGCGGCGAGCGGGCGCACGTTCGCGGTGGAGGACCCGGCCACCGGCAAGACCTTGGCCGAGGTGGCGGACGGGAATGCTGATGATGCACTGGAGGCTCTCGCCGCCGCTGACCAGGCCCAATCGGGATGGGCGGCCACTCCCCCGCGGGAGCGGGGAGAGATCTTGCGGCGGGCCTTCGACACGATCATGTCGAAGCAAGACGACCTGGCTCTGTTGATGACCTTGGAGATGGGCAAGCCCATCGCCGAGTCGAAGGCGGAGATCAGCTACGCGGCCGAGTTCCTCCGGTGGTACTCGGAGGAGGGGGTGCGGATCGCCGGGGGTTACAACGTCGCACCGTTGGGAGGCAGCCGCATCGTGGTGATGCGCCAGCCGGTGGGGCCGGTGCTGTTGATCACGCCGTGGAACTTCCCGATGGCCATGGCCACCCGGAAGATCGGGCCGGCGGTGGCCGCCGGTTGCACCATGGTGCTCAAACCGGCAGCGCTCACTCCCCTCTCGTCGCTCGCCCTGACC
>JAFAWZ010000147.1 GCA_019241495.1 Acidimicrobiales bacterium
GCCTGCAGAGGGCAGTAGCTCAATTTGGCAGAGCACCGGTCTCCAAAACCGGCGGTTGGGGGTTCGAGTCCCTCCTGCCCTGCTCCCGAAGAACCCCGAGAAGACCACGACCGTGAGCATGAACCGACAACAGAGGCGGCTGGTCCAGCGCCAGGGTCCCCTGGCCGACGAGGGCTTCGTCGCGACCGGCGCCGAACCGGAGGAACCGGCCCTCGAGCCCGGCCCCCCACGATCTGTCCGCCCCGTCCCGGAGCTGCCGCGGAGGCGTTTCGCGCCCCGCCAATTCCTCCACGAAGTCAATGTCGAGCTGCGTAAGGTAGCCTGGCCGACCCGCGACGAGACGATCAACTACTCGCTGGTCGTGTTCATCGCCCTAGCGGTGCTCATGGCCCTCATCTTCGTGCTGGACCTGGGCTTCTCGCACCTGGCCAGCTTCCTGTTCAAGTAATGCCCATGACTGACGACGAAATCTCCCCCGACCTCTCTGAAGACGCGCTTGGCGGCCCCACGGCCGACGACCTCCGGCCTGCCGAGGCCGAGGAGGTGGCTGGCGACGCCGGTGACGTTGATGACGAGGGTGAAGCCCCCCCCGAGAGCCCCTACGACCGCCCCGGCCGCTGGTACGTGATCCACAGTTACGCCGGCTACGAGAACAAGGTGAAGTCCAACCTCGAGAGCCGCATCGCCTCGATGAACATGGAGGAGCGCATCTTCGAGGTCGTCATCCCCATGGAGGACGTCATCGAGTTCAAGAACGGCAAGAAGCAGGTCGTCTCGAAGAAGGTGTTCCCCGGTTACCTGCTGGTCCGCATGGAGCTGGACGACGACTCCTGGTACGTGGTGCGCAACACGCCCGGCGTCACCGGTTTCGTCGGGCAGGGCGCCCGGCCCAGCTCATTGTCGCGCCGGGAGGTGGAGAACATCCTCCAGGTGAAGGCCGAGGACGGCGAGGCCGCCGGTCCGGGCCGCAAGAGCCGCCCCCGGGGCTTCGAGTACGAGGTCGGCGAGTCCGTCCGGGTCCGAGAAGGGCCCTTTGCCGACTTCAGCGGCACCATTGCCGAGATCAACGAGGACCAGCTCAAGCTCAAGGTCCTGGTCAACATCTTCGGGCGCGAGACGCCCGTCGAGCTCGACTTCGCCCAAGTGGCGAAGCTGTAAGAGGAGTCCTGATGGCCAAGAGGCGCGTCGCCGCCATAGTCAAGATCCAGCTGCCGGCCGGCAAGGCCACCCCCGCCCCGCCGGTAGGCACCGCGCTGGGCCCCCACGGGGTCCAGACCATGGAGTTCGTGAAGCAGTACAACGCGGCGACGGAATCCATGACCGGCCAGGTCATCCCGGTCGAGATCACCATCTTCGAAGACCGGAGCTTCAGCTTCGTGCTGAAGACCCCTCCCACCCCGGTGCTCCTGCGTCAGGCGGCAGGAGTGGAAAAAGGATCCAAGACCACGGGGCGGGAGACGGCGGGCGTCATCACCGACGCGCAGCTGGAGGAGATCGCCCGTACCAAGATGCCCGATCTCAACGCCAACGACATCGAGGCGGCCAAGGCCCAGGTTGCTGGCACGGCCCGTTCCATGGGCATCAAGGTCGGCTAGCTTCACCCACCCGCGAGGAGGGGGACGACCTCACCCCCGCCCGCTGACTACCAGAGGGAGACGAGATGTCGAAACACGGTAAGAAGTACCTGGACGCGGCCAAGCGGTTCGACCGGAGCCGGGTATACGGTCCCAGCGAGGCCCTCGACCTGGTGAAGAGCCTGGCCACGGCCAAATTCGACGAGACGGTCGAGCTGTCGCTGCGCCTCGGGGTGGACCCCCGCAAGGCCGACCAGGTCGTGCGGGGCACCGTCGCTCTGCCGGCCGGTACCGGCAAGGATGTGCGGGTGGCGGTATTCGCCGCCGGGCAGGCCGCGGAGGATGCCCGGGCCGCCGGCGCTGACGTCGTCGGGGCCGATGACCTGGTTGCCCGGGTGGACGGCGGGTTCATGGATTTCGACGTGGCCATCGCCACGCCTGACCTGATGGGCCAGGTCGGCCGGCTGGGGCGCAAGCTCGGCCCCCGGGGCCTGATGCCCAACCCGAAGACCGGCACGGTCACCACCGACGTGGGCAAGGCGATCGCCGACTTCAAGGGCGGCCGGGTCGAGTACCGGGCCGACACCCGCAGCCGGGGCGTCGTCCAAGTCCCCATCGGCAAGGTGAGCTTCGACCGCGACGCCCTCCTGCGGAACTTCCGGGCCGTGGTCGACGAGATCCAACGGGCCAAGCCCTCCGCGGCCAAAGGGAAGTACATCAAGTCGGTGGCGGTGGGCTCCACCATGGGACCCGGCGTAGACGTGGACCCGGGCGCCCTGCGCATCACCGACGAGGAACTGCAGCCCGCCTAGCCATCCGGGCCCGCGCTCCGTAGCATTCATCCAGTGCTGGAGCGGACCCATCCCCGGATCTACCAGTGGGTGAAGCCGCGGTCGCTTCTGCTGCATCTCGCTCTCCTGGCCATCGCGGCCGGCTGCCTGACCGCGGCGTGGTGGCAGATCCAGCGGGCCATGCAGGGCAACACCTTGAGCTACCTGTACTCCCTCGAGTGGCCGGCCTTCGTCGTCGTGGCCGGAATCGGGTGGTGGCAGATGGTGCACGACACTCCGGAGGACATCGCCGCCCGGCGGGCCTTCCACGAGCGCATGCGGCGGGCCAGCGCGGAAGTCGTGGCCCGTAGCCTGCCCCGGTCGGCCCGGGCCCTGACCGTCGGCTCCGAGGAGGTTCACAGCCGGGTGCTCGAATCGGGGGATCGTCGCGTCCTCGACGCTGCCACTGGTGGCGCTGCTCACCCGGTCCGGACCACCCCCACCTCGCTGGTTCCCACCGATGCTCCAGACCTCGAAGCCATCCTGCTCGACACGCAAGCCGAGCAGGACGAGCCGGCGGACGAGATGACCGAGTACAACCGCTACCTCGCCCTCCTGGCTCTCAAGGGCAAGCCCAAGACGTGGCGCAACCCCCGAGGGGTATGACCAACTTCTCCAGCCCGCTCGTGCGGTACCGGATCATGGCCTGGATCGTCGGTGTCATGCTGATCGCGGTCTTCCTGTTCGCCCACGTCGGCCACGCTTCGATCGTCGGGTACCACACGTCCGTCTCGGTGGAGAACGTGATCGGTCCGGTGCACGGGGCCCTCTACATCGTGTACCTGTTCACCGTGCTGCAGATGTGGCTGGTGGCTCGCCTGCGGTTCCGCATGGTCGCCCTGATGGTGACCGCCGGCTGGCTGCCCTTTACCGCCTTCATCGCCGAGCGATGGGTGGTGCGGCACCTGACCGGCGACCAGACCGGGGGCCGCTATACTTTCGAGGCTCCCGGCCCGTCCGGGACCAACTGAGCCGTAGACATCTGGTACGCCCGCCTGAGCGGGCGTCTAAGTGGGCCCGTTGTGGGCCCAGCCCGACGAGGCATGAGGTACCCCTCCGTTCGGATGGTGCCGCCTGCCCTGTCGGCGAGCACACGAAGGAGGAGGTGACCGATGGAGAACCCGAGAGCCGAGAAGGTGGCTGTGGTCGACGAGGTGCGGGAGCACTTCGGTGCCGCCGACGCCGCCATCCTCACCGAGTACCGGGGTCTGAAGGTGAAGGACCTGGCCGATCTGCGCCGGAGCCTGCGCCCGAACGGCGGCGAGTACAAGATCTACAAGAACACCCTGGTCGGCCTGGCCGCCCGGGAGTCCGGTCTCGACGACATCGAGCCCATGCTGCACGGCCCGACCGGCATCACCTTCATCAAGGGCGACGCGGCAGCAGTAGCCAAGGCGTTGCGGGACTACTCGAGGACCAACCCGTTGCTCGTGATCAAGGGCGGGGTCCTCGGACGGAAGATCATCGGCCCGGCCGAGACCACCGCCCTGGCCGATCTGCCCTCGAGGGAGGTCCTCCTGGCCCAGCTCGCCGGAGCGATGGCCGCCCCCATGCAGCAGTTCGCCGGATTGCTGCAGGCTCTGCCTCGCAACCTCGCTTACGGCCTGGCCGCCCTGCGCGACCAGCTCGAAGCCGGCCAGCCCGCTGGGGAGGCCACCGACGCAGCCCCGGCTCCCGAAGACCCGGCTCCCGAAGACCCAGCCCCCGAAGACCCAGCCGCCGAAGCCTCACCCGAACCGACCGAATAACCAGGAGCATCACCATGGCAACCAAGGAAGAGATCCTCGACAGCATCGCCAACCTGACCGTCCTCGAGCTTTCGGAGCTGCTCAAGGACTTTGAGGAGCGTTTCGGCGTGACCGCCGCCGCTCCCGCCGCGGTCATGGCCGTGGCCCCGGCCGGCGGGGCCGGTGCCGGTGGCGGCGAAGCCGCAGCCGAGGAGGAGCAGGATGAGTTCGACGTCATCCTCACCGCCGCGGGCGACAAGAAGATCCAGGTCATCAAGGAGGTCCGGTCCCTCACCAGCCTCGGGCTGAAGGAGGCCAAGGACCTCGTCGACACCGCGCCCAAGCCGGTCCTGGAGAAGATCAGCAAGGAAGACGCCGAGAAGGCCAAGGCGCAGCTCGAGGCGGCCGGCGCCAGCGTCGAGCTCAAGTAGCCGTACTGGGGCGGCCCGCCTAGCCGGATATGAGCAGGCGGGCCGCGAACGCGAATGGCACCGCGGCCAGGAGTAGCAGCGCGATCTGCAGGACGGCCGGTGTCCCGGGCCGGTTGTAGATGGCCAGGTGCATAGCGTTGACGCTGCTCTGGGAGACGGCGCTTCCGAGGCGCGAGGTCACGAGCGTGGGCAGGAACTCGGCGCCGATCAACCCCGCTCCCATGGCCAGAGGAGCGGCTACCAGCGGGCCGGTCACCGCGACGGCTATCCCGGCGATGAGGAGGGCGAGGAGCAGCACGCCGGTGGCCGCCCCTTTGGTTTGGTAGGCGTAGCTCGACGCGCCGAGCGCCACCATTCCCAGTGCGATGAGGGCCCGGAGGCGCAGGCTGGCCCGGGCCGCAACCAGAAGGAGTAGGGCGGTCAGGCCGGGTAGGGCCACGGCCAGCACCGCCCCTACACCGAGAAGCACCCGCCGCGGCGCCCCGTGGTCGGCCCCGCTATGGATGATGCGGTTCGCTCCGCTCATCACGAGCCTCTCGGCCGTGTTGGCCAGCGACCGCCCGGCGCCAGCCAGATAGGGCAGGTGACCCAGGGCGATCGCCACCCCCAGGGCCGCGCCGACGACGAGCCAGAGGCGTCCCCCTCTCAACGCGGCCGAACCTCAGTCGCGGCGGAAATGCCTGGGCCCGTCGGGTCGCTGCTCGGCCACGCTTTGCGATACCCACGCCTCGAACTTGGCGTCGAAGTCGTCCTGGTCGATGCCTGTCTCCGGTCCGAGGTCGGTGCTGGTCTGGCCGGCCTCGCCCGTTCCCGAGCTGGCCGCCTCGAATACCGGGATGTGCTCACCGGTGGGGTCCATGCCATCCGCCTCGGCGTCGTAGAGGGTAGGAGCAGGCGCCGCTTCAGGCTGACCACCGTCGTCGGCGGCCGCGACGTCCCCAGGTCCCTCGTCGTCGGGTCCGTCGCCTTCGGCTTCGTGGTCGGTTTCCGCAGCCTGGGCGCTCTCGGCCATCCCCTCAGGCACCGGCTCGCTCATCTCGGCGTCGGTCGCCCCTGAGCTCAACTCGGAACCATCCACGACCTCGTTGTGGTCGACGCCCGCCGGATCAGCCGAGTGTTCGGGGGGACCTACGAGCCCTAGGGCCTGGCCCAGCGCCTCGCGCAGGTTGGCCAGGGTGGCGGCCGCCGCGTCCCGCCGGTCGGCCAGGTCCCGCAGCTCGGTGGTGGCTATCTTGCGCTTCTCCTGGTGCTCCCTCAGCATCCGGGCCTCCTCGGACCGGGTATGAGACACCACTTGCTCGGCCCATTGCTCGATCTGGCGGGTGCGGGTCGTGGCCCGGGCCTCGGCTTCGGAGATGATCTCGGCCGCTTCGCCGCGAGCGGTGGTCTCGATGCGGCGGGCCTGCTCCTCCCCGCGGCCCACCGCGGCGCGGGCCTCCTCCTCCGCCTCGGCGACCTTGGCCTCGGCTGCGGCGATCATCTCCGCCACGTCGGCCTCCGCCCGGTTGATCGTGTCGGTCGCGGTGTCCTCGGCCGAGCGCAGGAGGATGCCGATCCGCTCAGCGAGGATGGCCCCCGTCTTGGGGATGTCCGCATTGATGCGGTCCTCGAGGTCCTTGATGCGGGCGTTCAGCCGGGTGACGTGGGCCTGGAGGCGCCTGTTCTGCTCCTGGGTGTCATCCACGTGCCCGAGGGCGTCGGTCAGCGAGTCGAGGTAGCCGTCCACCTCCTCGCGGTCGTATCCCCGGAGGCTGATGGTGAAGGAAGGGATCTGGGTCTTCGATTCCATCTGAGGGTCTCCTCGAGTAGGCAAAGCGGATGGCCTCACCCATCGGCCCGACGCCGGGACCCGATCCCCTCGCCCTCAATACTCGCTGAACCTGCGGCCCGGGTCAAGGATACCGGCCGACCCGTCGCCCGAACACTCAGGCGTGGACGGCTGCAGCAGATCGAGTGGACACTTTTTGGCGAGTGGTCAGTTTTGCCGCTAATAGACCAAAAAGGTACCGCTCACCAAAGATGCACCCACTCGATAAAGAGTAGGTGGCTCTACAACTGGTATCGCGAGCCCGAACCAGAAAGGCCGGCATCGCCTCCGACCACCAGGTGGTCCTCCCCGCCCAGACCGGGCACGACCGGCCCCGGCTCGCCGTGCCAGCGGGCCTCGACCCACGGCGCCACGCCGCAGGCCGGCAACATCCGCTCGACCGCCTCGCGGCAGTCCACCAGGTCGTCGCCCCACGCCAACAGCTGGATCCCCGGCGTGGACAGCGGCAGGGCCATGCCGGTGGCCGAGCCGACCGTCGTACGGGTGGACGACCACTCCGATGCTCCCTGGCCCGGGTCCACCACCACGACCAGGCTCACCGCCCCCGCGCCGTTCAACACCGCCGGGCTCTCCCACAGGGGTGATACCGGACCGATGGCCAGGTCGGTGCAGATCACCGGCCAGCTGTCTCTCGTGACCCGTAGCCGGGACCGCCACGTGCCGGGCTTCTCGTCGAAGCGTCGCTCCAGGAGGAACTCTTCGCGCCAGAGGAGCCGAGCGTTGCTCGCCAGCTGGATGAGCGAGTCCGACACGTGGTTGCTGCCGTCGGACCCGATCCCCGGTTCGAGGACCCAGGTCAACATCCCGTCGCTCGCCACCGACACATGAGTCCGAGTCGACGACACCGCGGCCTTGCGTGGGCGTTTGGTGGACCGGGCCACAGTCGGGCTGTACGAGCGGAGCTCGGCGCAACATCCCACACCGACCTCGACGCGCACATCGAGCCGGTCGCCGGCCACCGGGTGCCCTCCGGAGGTCACCACCCAGGCGCCCCAGGGGGCGGGCTCGAAGGCCAGGGCGGGGGTGGCGTGGATGTCCGAGACGATGGGCTCACCGCCTATGCCGGCGCGGAACGACAGGCGGGCCGGGTCGGGCGAATGGTCGCTCATCGGTCCACCCCCCTGCGGGGCGTGGACCGACCTGTCACACCGATTTGCTCCGCCAGGTCGCTCATTGGACCACGCTCCGGGGGGAGCGTGCTCCGACCTGTCTGGTTGGTTCGCTCCGCCAGGTCGCTCACGATGCGAACACCCGTTGGGGCCGCTCGAGGTGGGCCTCGACAAGGAACTCCAGGGCCGGCGCAGCGAAGGACGGCATGAGCGAAAGGGGCCGGTGAGTCGCCGCCGCGGCATGCTCGGCCAGGGCTTCGATCTCGACTTTGATCCCGGCCTGTACCGCCTCGACCTGGTCGGGGTCGAGGCCCAACAGCTGCTGGGCTGCGGCGGCCGGCCCGTCCACTGATGCGACCGCGGCGGCGGTGGCGGCGTCTTCGGGCCGGGCCCCGGCTACTGCCCCGATGGCGCCCAACGCCACGGCGTGGTGGGGCTGCTGCGAGTAGGCGATGGTCGCCCGGCCGAGCGCGTCGAAGATGGGCGAGCGGGCGAGCGATAGGGCCATCCGGAAAACGTCTCCGCCTTGTGCCCGGGAGGCCCGGCGGGCCGCCGGCGCCGACATGCGGGCGTCGATCTCGGCCTCCATCCCCCGCCACATGGAATCGGGCAAGGTCCCGGCCCGGGCGCACACCGCGGCAGCCGCGTAGGCGCCGATCACGCCGGTGGTGGACAGGCGGCCGAAGAGAAACGCTTTGAGGCTGGGCAGGTCCGAGACGACGCCGGCTGCGCAAGCGGCCTCGATCCCACCGGAGTGGCCACCGGATCGACTGGCCGAATTGGGGGAGCTGCCCGCCGCGAAGCGGGTGTCGGAGAGTAGGAGAAGGAGGCTTTCCGACATGTGCTTATAGCAACGGCTCGTCTCGGCGAATACTGGAGCGGTAACCGCGTTGAGCGTCCTAATCTGTCCATAATAGGAAGATTGTCCCGACGACGCGACGGGCAATACCGCTACGGGTGAGCTTGGGGTAGGAGGGGGAGATAACGACGCGGCCCGAGAAGGCCGTTCCAAAGCCGGTTCGGCAATGGGTGCCGAACCCGGTTTTGATGGGGAAAACCTTGACCCGAGGCACCTTCTGCCGTACCCTTTGTCGAAAACCAAGGCCGAGCGGCAAGTCCCTTGCCTTTAGTGCGCCTGTCGTCCTAGACTGGCTTTCGCCGTGGTCCCCCGCTTTGCGTCTCTTAAATCATTGACGCGTCTGCGGCGCGTTCCTACGGCGATCCTCCACCCCGTTCTCCCCCAGGAGTAGGTCTTGCCGACTCGTTCCGCGTCCCGGGAGCGTTTCTCCTTCGCCAACCTCGATGAGGTCCTGCCCTTGCCGGACCTCATCTCGATCCAACGCGACTCTTTCAGGTGGTTCCTGGAAGAAGGTTTGGCGGACACCTTCCGAGACATCAGTCCCATCGAAGATTTCTCTGGGTCGTTGAAGCTCATCCTCGAGTTCGACCCCGCCGATCAGGACCTGCGCCCCCCGCCGAAGTTCACGGTCGAGGAGTGCAAAGAGAAGGACATGACCTACGCCGCGCCCATCTTCGTGCGGGCGCAGTTCCAGAACGCCAACACCGGCGAGATCAAGGAACAGACCGTCTTCATGGGCGACTTCCCGATGATGACGGACAAGGGCACGTTCATCATCAACGGCACCGAGCGTGTCGTGGTCTCCCAGCTGGTCCGCAGCCCCGGCGTGATCTTCCAGCCCGGTCGCGACCTGAAGACGGTCGTCACCGGCACCATCCATCCCTACCGGGGGGAGTGGATCGAGTTCGACGTCGAAGCCAAGCCGGGCAAGGAGATCACCGCCGGCTCGCGCGTGGCCCGCAAGCGCCGCCTGAGCCTGTTCGTCCTCCTCCGGGCCCTCGGCTACACCAACGACGACGGTTTCATCGACCGCTTCGTCCGCCACTTCGACTTCCTCGAGGGACAGTGGGAGAAGGAGCGCGAGCTCGCCCCCACCCAGGAAGAGGCCCTCCTCGAGATCTACAAGCGGGCCCGTCCCGGTGAGCCGCCCAGCGCCGAGTCCGCCCGGGTGTACTTCGAGAACGCCTTCTTCAACCCGAAGCGCTATGACCTGACCCGGGTCGGTCGCTACAAGCTCGACCGCAAGCTGGGCCCCGAGATCGACAAGCTCGACGACCTCTTCGGGATCGGCCTGGAACGGCCCGACGAGGGCCAGGGTGTCCTGTCGCGCGCCGAGATCCTCGCCGCCTGCAGCTACCTGCTCCATCTGGCCAAGGGCGAGTCGGGCTACCGCCTCGACGATCAGGACCATTTCGCCAACCGGCGCATCCGTTCGGTCGGCGAGCTGATCCAGAACCAGGTGCGGGTCGGCCTGTCGCGCATGGAGAGAGTGGTGCGCGAGCGCATGACCACCCAGGACGTCGAGGCCATCACCCCCCAGACCCTGATCAACATCCGGCCCGTCGTCGCGGCCATCAAGGAGTTCTTCGGGACCTCGCAGCTGTCGCAGTTCATGGATCAGACCAACCCGCTGAGCGGTCTGACCCACAAGCGCCGGCTGTCAGCAATGGGCCCCGGCGGACTCAGCCGCGAGAGGGCCGGCTTCGAGGTTCGCGACGTGCACACCTCCCACTACGGCCGGATGTGCCCCATCGAGACCCCTGAAGGCCCGAACATCGGTCTGATCGGCCACCTCGCCTCCTACGGGCGGATCAACAGCTACGGCTTCATCGAGACCCCCTACCGCCGGGTGGTCGACGGCAAGGTCACCGACGAGATCGTCTATCTCGCCGCCGACGAGGAGGAGGAGTACGTCATCGCCCAGGCCAACGCCAAGCTGGCCGATGACGGGACCCTCACCGAGGATCGGGTGCTGGTCAGAAGGGCACCCATCGGCCCCGGCGTGCGGGTGGGCGCCACCGGCACGAGCTACGGCACGACCAGCGAGGTCGACTTCGTGCCGCCGGCCGAGGTGGACCTCATGGACGTGTCCCCGAAGCAGATCGTCTCGATCTCCACCGCCCTGATCCCCTTCATCGAGCACGACGACGCCAACCGGGCCCTCATGGGCGCCAACATGCAGAAGCAGGCCGTGCCGCTGGTCCGGCCGGAGGCGCCCTTCGTGGGCACCGGGGTGGAAGCCCGGGCGGCCCAGGACGCCGGCGACGTGAT
>JAFAWZ010000247.1 GCA_019241495.1 Acidimicrobiales bacterium
CATCCGGATCTGGTTGCCTCTCTCCAAGGACGCCCCGCTCACGGCCAGCCCCGACGCGGCCGACGAGAGGTGGAGCTCGAGGCGGACCCTGAGCGGGCGGATCCTGGTGGTGGAGGACGAGCCCGATCTGCGAGCCATGGCCGTGCAGACGCTCACCTCGATCGGCCTCGAAGTCGTCGACACCGGCACCGCCGAGGAGGCGCTCGAGATATTTGGCTCGGGCGGCCATTTCGACGTGCTGGCGACCGATGTGATCCTGCCGCAGATGTCGGGGTTCCAGCTCGCCGCCGCCGTCCGCCGGGTCCAACCCGACCTGCCGGTCGTGTACATGACCGGCTACACGGGCAACGGGGAGATGCCCGAGGACTCAGAAGACCCGGTGATCCGCAAGCCCTACTCGGCCGACACCCTCAGGCTTCGGGTGGCGGAGCTCATCCAGATTTCCCGGGCCCGGTCCCGCCTGCGCTAGTGGCCGGGACAGGACTACTTGAACGAAGGGAGGCGGCGGCACTCTCAGGGCTCGAAGCGGTACCCGACGCCGCGCACGGTGGCTATCCAACGGGGGCGGGCCGGGTCGACCTCGATCTTGTGGCGCACCCGCCGGACGTGCTCGGTCACCGTCGCCTCGTCCTGCCAGTCCGACCGTGACGCCCACACGTGCTCGAGGAGCTGGCCCCGGCTGAACACCTGGCGGGGGGAACGCACCAAGAACGCGAGCAGGTCGAACTCCTTGGCAGTGAGCTCGACCAGCTGGCCGTCCACCGTGACCTCACGGGTCCCCTCATCGATGTTGAGGCCGTTGGAGCGCGGGCCGGCGAGCTCTTCGACCCGGGCCACCGGGTTGTGGTGGTTCTTCTGGGGGCCGCTGCGGCGCAGGACGGTCTCCACCCGGGCCACGAGCTCGACCGGGGAGAACGGCTTCGGGAGGTAGTCGTCTGCACCCAGGCGCAGGCCCAGCACCCGGTCGGCCGTGTCCCCCTTGCCGGAGATGAGGATTACGGGAAGCTCGCCCATCTCCCGTATCCGGGCGAGCACCATCCGGCCGTCCTCGAGGCCGAGGGAGATGTCGAGCACCACGAGGTCCACCTGCCCGGACTCGACCGCGGTTATGGCCCCGGCAGCGTCGGACGCCTGCTTCACCGGGTAGCCCTCCCCCTCCAGTACGAGCAGGAGCAGAGACCTCAATTGCGGGTCGTCGTCGACGACGAGGATGCACGCGTCAGTGTGGGCCGGCATGGTTGGAAAAAGGTTAGCGTCGAGTTGGGATTACGTTGTGGGAGCGGAGGGGGCTGGGTGAGTCGTCTGTACCAGACTTATCGGGTGCCAGAGGTCAAGGATGAAGTACCCGCCGCGATCGAGATCATCCCCGGCCAACCGCGGATACGGCACACGGCTGAACAGGTCCTGGTGGTCGGCGCAGACGACTGGGCCATCGATGATGCGTCATCACAGCTGACAGCGGCCGGGCGGACCGTCCATCGGTGCTGCGACAGCTCGGAGCACCCCTTTCCCTGCAACGCCCTGATCCCCGACCGTGGCTGCCCGTTGGACGAGCACTCCGTCGATGCCGTCTTGATGGTTCGAAGCCGGCCGTCCTCGGAGCCGACCATCTCGGCCATGGGCGCCATCTGCGGGCTACGCGACGGCGTACCGCTGGTGGTCGGCGGGATCTCCGATGCCTCTCCGTTCGCCCCCTGGGCCACTCGAGTGCCGCCTTCGGGTGACATCGTGGCAACCTGCGACGAGGCCGTGCGGAGCCACGGCTGATGCCGCGTCGGTTCGGGCGCTCTTCTGAACCGTCCCTGGACCGCGAGATCGGTAACACCGGCGATTGGGACAAGTCGGCGTCGGTGACAACCCCTGCTCACCTGGACCTCACGGGCGAACTGCCCGCGCCGCAGAGCCCATCGGGCCGGCTGCTCGGCACACTCCTCGTCGAACAAGAGCTGATCTCCCAGCCTCAGGTGGAGGAGGGCCTGGCCCGGGCCTCGCGGGCGGGCATCCGGCTGGGCGAGGCGCTCATACAGCTGGGGGCACTGGACGAGTCGGCTCTGACCGAGATGCTGGCCACCCAGTTCGGCATCGGCTTGGTGGACCTCAGCCGCCATGCCCCCGACTCGGCTCTCACCGGTCGTCTCCACGAGGTCACCGCCCGCCGCCTGACCGCACTGCCCCTCCGGGAGGTGGGCGATTCCATAGAGGTGATCGTCGGGGACATCAAGCCTGGGATCGAGGAGGAGCTGCGCCGGGAGCTGGGCTCGCCGGTCCGGGTGCTGGCCGTCCCGCCCACTGCGGCGCGTCAGGCCATCGACCGGGCCTACCGGGCCCTGGCCGACGTCGATCGCATGGTGAAGGCCTTCGTCGCCACCGACACACCCCGATCGTCGGAGTTCAAGGCCAGGGAGGAGGTCATCACAGCCGACTCCCCTGTCGCCAAGGTCGTGACCATGTTGGTCACCCAGGCGCTGCGGGACCGGGCCTCGGACATCCACCTGGAGCCGAGTGACGACGTCTTGCGGGTGCGGTTCCGCATCGACGGCGCCCTCAGCGACGTGCTGAACCTACCAGCCAACATGTCGGCTCCCCTCGTCAGCCGCATCAAGATCCTCGCCGGGATGAACATCGTGGAGCGACGCAAGGCTCAAGACGGCCAGTTCGCCACCAAGGTCGACGAGCGGGAGATCGACGTGCGGGTCTCGACCATGGCGACGGTATGGGGCGAGAAGTGCGTGATGCGCATCTTGGACAAGAGCCGCTCTCTCATCCAGCTCGGCCATCTCGGAATGCCGACCGACACCCATCGGGCCTTCTCGAAGATGGTCCACTCCCCTTTCGGCATGGTGTTGTGTGCCGGCCCTACTGGGAGCGGAAAGACGACCACGTTGTACGCCACCGTCACGGAGGTGGACGAGCGGTCGCGAAACATCGTCACCATCGAGGACCCCGTCGAGTACGTGTTCCCCTCGATCAACCAGATCCAGACCAACGAGCAGGCCGGGATCACCTTCGCCGACGGGCTCCGGGCCATCCTGCGCCAGGATCCCGACGTGATCCTGGTGGGTGAGATCCGCGACCAGGAGACGGCCCGCATCGCGGTGCAGGCCGCGCTCACCGGTCACTTCGTGATGTCGTCTCTGCACTCGACCGATTCGGTCGCCGCCCTGCACCGCTTCCTCGACATGGGCATCGAGGCGTTCCTCGTGGCGTCGTCGGTCCTCGGCATCGTCAGCCAGCGGCTGGTTCGCCGCATCTGCCGGTCCTGCATGGCTCCCTACGAGCCGACCGCCGAAGAGCTGGCGTTCTACAAGGAGGGGGGCGGGGAGGAGAAGGAGGTCTTCTACAGCGGTACCGGGTGCAACTTCTGCTCGGGCACCGGCTACCAGGACCGCATCGGCGTCTA
>JAFAWZ010000321.1 GCA_019241495.1 Acidimicrobiales bacterium
GCGGCGGACGCCCTTTGCCCTGATCGTCAGGCAGGCACTCAGCCCCGGTTGGGCAGGACGCGGTAGGCGTCGTACACCGAGTCGATGCGTTTGAGCGCCGACAACAGGGAGTCCAGGTGGGTCGGGTCGGCCAGCTCGAACTCGAAACGCATCCGGCTGACCCGGTCGGCGCCGGTCAACGAGTCGCTGCGCAGGATGTTCAGGTGGTTGTCCGAGATGACCTTCCACACGTCGACCCCGAGGCGGGTGCGGTCGAGCGCCTTCAGCTCCACGGCCGCGACGAAGCTGCCGGTCCCGTCCCGGTCCCATTCGACCTCGATCATGCGCCCCACGTCGCCCGAGGCCAGCGCCCCGGCGTTGGCGCAGTCGCTGCGGTGGACGCTCACGCCGCGGCCCCGGGTGACGAAGCCGATGATCTCGTCGCCGGGGACGGGGGTGCAGCACCGCGAGAGGCGCACCATCACGTCGTCGAGGCCCTCGACGTGGACCCCGATGCCCCGTCTGGTGCCGGCGCCCCGGCGGGGCTGGCGGGCCGTGCTGGGCAGCTGGACCTCGTGGTCGCCGCCGCGCAGCTCGCGGGCGACCCGCTGGGCCACGGACTGGGCCGACACGTGGTTCTGGCCGACCGCGGCGTGGAGGGCCTCGAGGTCCGAGTAGTTGAGGCCCTCGGCCACCTTCAACATGACCGGGGAGTTGGCCAGCCGCTGGACGGGCAGGCCCTCTTTGCGCAGGGCCTTGATCAGCTCGTCGCGCCCGTTCTCAATGGCGTCCTCGCGCCGCTCCCGGGAGAACCATTGGCGGATCTTGTTGCGGGCCCGGGGGCTGACCGCGATCTTGAGCCAGTCCCGGCTCGGCCCGGCCGAGGGCACCTTCGAGGTGAAGATCTCCACCGTGTCCCCCGAGGAGAGCGGGGAGTCGAGGGGGATGAGCCGCCCGTTCACCTTGGCCCCGATACAACGGTGGCCGACCTCGGTGTGGATGGCGTAGGCGAAGTCGATCGGGGTGGCCCCGCTCGGCAGGGACACCACGTCGCCCTTGGGGGTGAACACGTACACCTCGTCGGTGTCGAGGTCCAGCTTCAGGGTCTCCAGGAACTCGCTCGGATCGGTGCTCTCCGCCGACCAGTCGACGATCCGCTGAAGCCAGGCGACGTCCGACGCGGACGCCTTCTCCTTGTAGCCCCAGTGGGCCGCGATCCCCCACTCGGCCCGCCGGTGCATCTCATAGGTGCGGATCTGGGCTTCCAGGGCCTTGCCCTGGGGGCCGACGACGGTGGTGTGCAGGGACTGGTAGAGGTTGAACTTCGGGGTGTTGATGTAGTCCTTGAACCGGCCCGGCACCGGCGTCCACGCCCCGTGGATGGCGCCCAGGGCGGCCCAGCAGTCCTTGACCGAGTCGATGAGCACCCGCACGCCGACCAGGTCGTAGATCTCGTCGAACTCCTTGCCCTTGACGACCATCTTCTCGTAGATGGAGTAGAGGTGCTTCGGTCGCCCGGTGACCTGGGCGGTGATGCGGGCCGCGGCCAGCCGCTCGTTCACCTGGTCGATCACCTGGGCCAGGTAGATCTCCCGCTCGGGTGCGCGGGTGGCGACCATCTGCTCGATCTCGGCATAACGGCGGGGGTGCAGGGCGGCGAAGGCCAGGTCCTCGAGCTGCCACCGGATGTCCTGGATGCCGAAGCGGTGGGCCAGGGGGGCGTAGATGTCGAGGGTCTCCTGGGCGCTGCGCTTCTGCTTCCATTCGGGCATGGCTGCGATGGTCTGCATGTTGTGCAAGCGGTCGGCCAGCTTGATCAACAGGACACGCGGGTCCTTGGCCATGGCGACGAGCATCTTCCGCATGGTCGCGGCCTGCTGCGCCTGGCGCGAATCGAAGCGGACCCGGTCGAGCTTGGTGACGCCGTCGACGATCAAAGCGACGTCGGGGCCGAACTCGCGCTCGATCTCGTCCAGGCCGAGAGAGGTGTCCTCGACCGCGTCGTGGAGGAGGGCGGCCGCGATGGTGACGTCGTCGAGGCCGAGGCCGGCCAGGATGGTCGCGACCGAGAGAGGATGGCTGATATAGGCCTCCCCCGAGTTGCGCAGCTGGCCCTGGTGGGCCCGGGCCGCCGTCTCGTAGGAACGCACGATGAGGGCCGCCGGGTCGCGGGGATGACGGGCCCGAAAGGCGCTGAGCAGCGGTTGCAGCGCGTCGGCGGTCTGGACCTGACGGCGCCAGGGCAGGACGCGCTCGACGGTGGCTACGGCGCGCACCCTGGTGGCGGTGTCGCCCCTGCTCACCGGCGGTCCCTTTGTCCGGATCCTCGCATTTCGCTCACTCGTAGGTCACCAAGGAAAAAGTATCCCGGTCTCTGAGCTTGGCGCGCCCGCCCAGGAAGGCCAGCTCGAGCACGAACGCGAAGCCCACCGGGTCGGCCCCCATGTGGTCCACCATCCGGGCCACGGCCGCCGCGGTGCCCCCGGTGGCCAGGACGTCGTCGACGATGAGCACCCGCTCCCCCGGGCCGATGGCGTCTTGGTGCATCTCGAGAATGTCGGTCCCGTACTCCAGCTGGTACGACTCGGCGTGAACCTGCCACGGGAGCTTGCCCGCCTTGCGCACCGGGACGAACCCGGCGCCGAGGGCCAGGGCGACAGGCGCGGCCACGATGAAGCCTCTGGCCTCGATGCCGAGCACCTTGTCCACGACCTCGCCGTTGAACGCACCGGCCAGCTCGCCGACCGTCTTGGCGAAGGCGTCGGGATCGGACAGCAGTGGGGTGATGTCCTTGAATGTGACACCGGGCTTGGGGAAGTCATAGACGTCCCGGATGAGCTCCTTCAGCCAACCGGTACGGTCCTCCATGGCTCCAAGGTACTAGCGGGGCGGTTCGTCGCCGTGCACCCGCCCGTGTCGGTCCCCGGGCTAGCGCCGGCGGCCCTTCTTGCGCGGCCGCGGCGGCGGCCGGTTGCCCGATCGGGGCGGTACCTCGTTACCAACCGGGGTCCGAAGCGGTATCGAGCCCCCCGGGGCACGGGTCGCATCGACCGGCGGTGGAGCGCCGTACTCGACCTCTTCTTCGACCTGGCCCGGCCCGCCCGACACTCGGGCCCCGCTGCGCAGCGGTCGGGACGGTTCGACGCCGAGGTCGTCGCCGAGCGGGGCGTTGGCCACCGCGGCCGGGGTCAGCCGGCGCCGGCCGGACTGGGCCAGGCGCTTGCGGATCTCGGCGTAGCGGGGCTCGCGCTCCTTGAGCAGGGCCAGCAACGGGGAGGCGATGAATATCGACGAATAGGCGCCCGTCGTGAGGCCGACGAACAACGCCAACCCGAAGTCCTCCAACGCCGTCGCCCCGAGGACCCAGGCCCCGATGACCAGGATCGACAGGATGGGCATGATGGCGACCAGGGAAGTGGTGAGGGAGCGGGCCAGCACCTGGTTCATGGACAGGTTCACTGTGTCGCTGTAGGTGAGCCGGTTGGTCGACGCCAGGCCGCGGGTGTTCTCCTGCACACGGTCGAACACGACGATCGTGTCGTAGAGGGAGTAACCGAGGATGGTGAGGAAGGCGATGACCGTGTCGGGGCTCACCTGCAGGCCCGACAACGAGTAGATGCCGACGGTCACCATGATGTCGTGGATCAGCGCGACCAGCGCGGCGATGGCCATCTTGCCCTCGAAGCGCAGCCATATGTAGATGGTCACGACGATCAGGAAGATGATCACCGCCTCTATGGCCTTGTTGGTGATGTCCGAGCCCCACGACGGGCCCACGTCGTTCAGTTGGACCTCGTTGGGCGAGACGTCGGCCATCTTGGCCAGGGCGTTGGTGACCGCGGAAACCTGGTTGGCGTTGCCCGTCAGCTTGGCCGCCGCCTCCACCTTTACGGTGCGCTGGCCGGTCTGGGAGTTGGTGAGGATCTGGATGGTCGATTGGCCGAAGCCGGGCACGGCCCCGTCGACCACGGAGCGGACCTCCGAGACCGAAGCCTTGGAGGGCACCTCCCAGACGGTGCCTCCCCGGAAGTCGATCGAGAAGTTGAGCCCCCGGGTGCCGAGCGAGACGATCCCGACGACGATGATCAGACCAGAGATGGCGAACCAGCGCCGCCACCGGCCCGCGAAGTCGAAAGCCGTCTCGCCCCGGAACAGCCGGAGGAACACGTTCGGCCGCCGCGCTGGCACCTAGGCCTCCCCCGCGGTGGCCCGGCGGGCCCCGAGGCCCCGAGCGATGCCGAACACGGGGTTGTCCGTGAACGACCGGCGCCGCCCCACCAGGATCACGGCCGGGCGGATGAACAGGTAGGCCGTCACCACATCGAGCAGGGTGGACAGCCCGAGCATGAAGGCGAAGCCCCGCACGTCGCCGATGCTGAGCAGGTAGAGGATCAGGGCAGCCATGAACGAGACCAGGTCGGCGGTGAGCACGGTCTTGAAGGCCCGGCTGAAGCTGCGCTCCACCGACTGGCGGACGGTCCGGCCCGCCCGGACCTCGTCTTTGAGCCGCTCGAAGTACACGACGTAGGAGTCGACGGTAATACCGATCGACACGATGATCCCGGTGACCCCGGCCAGGGTGAGGGTGAGCCCGTTCGTCTGACCGAGCAGGGTGATGATCGAGTAAAGGATGGCGCCGCCCACGCCGAGGCCGACGAGGACCACCAGGCCGAGCAGGCGGTAGTAGACGATCATGTAGAGCAGCACGATGATCAGGCCGCCCACCCCGGCAGCCAGCCCGGCATGCAGCGAGTCCTTGCCTATGGTGGCCGAGACGGTCTGGACCGACTGGGGCACGAAGCGCACCGGCAGCGAGCCGTACTTGAGCACCAGAGCCAGGCGGTTGGCGTCGGAGCTGGTGAACGAGCCGGTGATCTGTACGTTGCCGTTGAAGCTGGAGGCCTGGAAGGTCGGTGCTGATTCGACCACTCCGTCGAGCTCGAAGGCCTCCTGGCTGCACGACGGCGGGCTGGCCGTGTTCTGCTGGTAGCACTGGTAGCGAGCCGTGGCGATCTGGTCGAACTTCTTGGCCCCCGCCGACTTCAGCGACAGGGCAACCGAGTACTGGCCGGTGCTCGGGTCCACCTGGACGATGGCGTTGGACACCTCGGAGCCGGTCATGTCGGCCGGGCCGAGCACGTAGCGGAAACCCTGTTTGCGGTCGGGGAGGATCACGGAGGCCGTCCCGTTGTCCTGTGACACCGGAGTCGTCGGGAGCGTGGAGGCGTTGGACGCGCTGCAGTCGGTCTGGGAGACGGCTGGCGAGGCCGGCACCGTGGTGGTCGTGGAGGAAGGAGCGGTGGTGGGCGGGGTGGTAGCGGTAGTCGTCGCGGTCGCCGCGGCGGCCGATGCAGAGACAGACAGTTGGGCCGAGGTGAGCCGGGCCGAACCGTCGGGCGGTGCCAGGGCGGTCGCTTTGGTGGTCGGCGAGGTGCCAGTGGCAGGTGTGTCAGTAGCAGGTGTGGCAGTAGAAGGGGTGGTCGAGGGCTTGGGCGTGGCGGTGGCAGGCGGGGCCTGGTAGTTCGGGATCTCGCAGTAGACGGGCCGGAAGTACAAGGTGGCCGTCTGGCCCAGCTCGGCCAGCGCCTGCTGGGCGTTCTTGATCCCGGGCAGGCTGATCACCACGTCGTGGCCCTGGCGCGAGACGTTGGAATTGCTCACTCCGAGCCCGTTGACGCGCCGCTCGATGATGTTGACGGCCTCCTGCAGCTCCGAGTCGCTGGCCGTGCCCTGCGGCTGGAGAACAACCGACACCCCGCCCTTCAGGTCGAGACCGAGCAGCGGGCTCTTGCTCAAGGCCACGACCGCGGCGATGGATGCGGCGGCCGCGCCGATCATGAAGATGAGGGACCAAACCAGGCCGCGGCGCACGCCAGGACCTTAGGGCTTGTCTCGCGGGTCGCCTGGTGCAGGGGGCGGCCCTTCGTGGCCGTCCTCGCTACCATCGGGCATGTCCCAGGGTTCTTCCGCTGGCGTGTCGGTCGCGGTGTAGCCAGCCGACGGGCCGGGCCCGGTCTGCTGGCGGGGGCTGATGGCCTTGCGCAGGAAGGTCATGACCACTCCCGGGGCTACTTCGACCTCCACCTGATCGTTGTCCATGGCCACGACCCGCCCGAAGATGCCGCCGGCCGACATGACCTCGTCGCCGATGCTGATCTGGCGAGCGGCCGTCTGCTGCTGGCGCATCCGTTGCTGACGAGGCCGGAGGAAGACGAAGTAGGCCACCACGAAGATGGCGACGATGATGAACAGCGACACATACGACGATCCGCTCGACTTCGACTTGCCGGCGGTCGTCGGGGAGGTGCTTTGAAGTAGGAGGCTGTAGAGATGGTGCATGAAGGGGGCAGTTCCTCGCCGGACCGGGATTGAGGGCTGGGATTCAAGTCCCGCAGCCGGCCGGTGGACCGGGAGACATTAGCGCAGAGGCCGGGTCCCCCAGCTTTCGACCTCCACCCTTAGAGAGGCGGTTGTCCCCGACCCTATGGCCTTTCGTATCTTGGCGATGAAGTTCATCGTCCAGTGCAGGT
>JAFAWZ010000014.1 GCA_019241495.1 Acidimicrobiales bacterium
AGGGCCAGCTGGGCGTCGCCCTGTCGGTTCTCGAGGAGCTCGGCCTGGACGACGAGATCCCGGCCGCGGCCCTTGCCAAGCAGTTCGAGGAGGTCTACCTCCCGGGCCAGGCCGACCCGGTGCGGATCCCGAGGACGTCCGAGGCGCTGTACCTCCTGCAGCAGATCCGCGACGAGGCCCATCGCTTCGCCATCACCTACCACCGGAGCCTGCGGGCCAAGCGCATGACCGCCTCGGTCCTCGACGACATCCCGGGCCTGGGCCCGACCCGCAAGAAGCGCCTGGTCAAGGAGCTGGGCGGTCCACGAGCGTTGAAGGCGCTGCCCCGGGAGAAGCTGGGGGGGCTGTCCTGGCTCCCCGATTCGGTGGCCGACGCCGTCTACGAGAAGCTGCACACCCATTAGGTTCAGCGCCATGCCTCAAGTCCATGCCAACGGGATAGACCTCGAGTACGACGAGCGCGGAGATCCGTCAGAACCGGCCATCCTGCTCATCATGGGCCTGAGCGCCCAGATGACGGCCTGGGACGACCGGTTCGTGGGCGAGCTGGCGGGCAGAGGCTTCCGGGTGATCCGTTTCGACAACCGCGACATCGGCCTGTCCACCTGGTTCGACGAGGCCGGCGTCCCCGATCCGGTAGAGGTCCTGGCGACGGGACGCATGCCCGAGCCGGCTTACACGATCTCGGACATGGCGGACGACGCAGCGGCCCTCCTGGACGCGCTCGGAGTGGACCGGGCCCACATCGTCGGTGCCTCCATGGGTGGCATGATCGCCCAGACCTTCGCCATCGCCTATCCGGACAGGACGTTGACGCTCACCTCGATCATGTCCACCACTGGGAACCCGGCGGTCGGCCAGCCGAAGGAAGGTGTGCCCGAGGAGCTCTTTCTGTCACCCGCGCCGGCCAACGCGGACGAGGCGGCGGACGCCGGGGTCAGGACCTGGAAGCTGATCGGATCATCGGGTTTCGAGTTCGACGAGGACCGCATCCGCGGCCTGGCCCGGGCTTCCTACGAGCGCGCTTTGCATCCCGAAGGGGTCATCCGGCAAGGCCTGGCCGTACTGCTCCAACCGGACCGCACCGAGGCGCTGGCCCAGCTCACCGTGCCGACCCTCGTGATCCACGGGGAGGTAGATGGGCTGGTGGACGTGTCCGGCGGGCGAGCCACCGCCGAGGCGATACCGGGGTCCGAGCTGTGGACCATACCGGGCATGGGTCACGACCTGCCGCCGGTTCTCTTCGCCGAGGTCGCCGACCGGATAGCCGCCCTGGCCGGGCGGGCCGGACCCGGGTGACCGAGCCGTGGGAGGCCAACGCCGCTTGGTGGCAGGCCGGCTTCACCGAGGGCGCCGACCCCGAATACGAAGAGCAGATCCTGCCCATTCTCGACGAGTGGCTGCAGGGGGCAAGCGCCGTGCTGGACGTGGGCTGCGGCGAGGGCCAAGTGGGTCGCCTGGCGGCCCGGGTCCCGGGCGTAGAAGTGGTGGTGGGCGTAGACCCGACCCAGGCGCAGGTCGCCGAGGCTGCCCGGCGCGGCGGGGGAGTGCAGGTGGGGAGGGCCGACGCGGCGGCGCTCCCTTTTTCCAGTGGCAGCTTCGACGCGGCCGTGGCGTGCCTCGTGTTCGAGCACATAGAAGCGTTCGAGGAAGCCATCGGCGAGCTGGCCCGGGTTCTGTGTCCCGGTGGGCGCTTCCTGTTCCTCCTGAACCACCCGCTGCTGCAGACGCCGGGGTCAGGCTGGATCGATGACACCATCCTGGAGGAGCAGTACTGGCGCCTCGGTCCCTACCTGACCGAGGACCACAGCCTGGAGGAGGTCGCCAAGGGGGTGCGGATCCCGTTCATCCACCGCCCCCTGTTCCGGTACGTCAACACCATGGCGGCGGCCGGCCTGCTCGTCACCCGGATGGAAGAGCCCGCCCCACCGCCCGGCTTCTTGTCCCGGGCGGCCGAGTACCGGGAGGCGGCGACCATTCCCCGGCTCCTCGCCCTGAGAGCTGAGAAGATGGGGGCGTGGTCGAGTTCGTGATCCTGACCGGGGTCTCAGGAGCCGGCCGGTCGACCGCGGCCGGCGTCTTGGAGGACCTCGGCTGGTTCGTGATCGACAACCTGCCGACCGCGCTCATGGTCAAGGTCGCGGAGCTGGCCATGGATCCGGGCTCGAGTCGGGACCGGGTCGCTCTGGTGGTGGGGCGTGATACCGAGCAGCTCCACGAGCTGGGCGAGGCGGTGGCCGAGCTGCGAGGCCGGGGGCTCCAGGTGAGGACGGTGTTCCTGGACGCCAGCGACGAGGTACTGGTGCGCCGCTTCGAAGGCACCCGGCGCCGCCACCCACTGGGCCGTGAGGGCGTCCTCGAGGCGATCGCCCTGGAACGGGATCGGCTGGAGCGTATCCGGCTCGGTGCCGACGTCCTGATCGACACGACGGAGTTGAACGTGAACCAGCTGCGGGAGCGGTTGATGTACTTGTTCGTCGACGGTCGTAGCGATCGGCTCCAGCTCTCGGTCGTGTCGTTCGGTTTCAAGTTCGGCCTGCCCCTCGACGTGGACAACGTGTTCGACGTGCGCTTCCTGCCCAACCCGCACTGGGTCCCCGGGCTGCGCGAGCTCGACGGCCACGACGAGCGGGTCCGCGACTACGTGCTGAGCCAGCCCGAGGCGAAGGAGTTCACTTCCCGGGTCGACGGCCTTCTCGAGTTCCTGATCCCGTCGTATGTCAAAGAAGGCAAGTCGTACATGAGCGTGGCCATCGGTTGTACCGGTGGCAAACACCGATCGGTGGTGCTGGCGGAGGAGATGGCGGGTCGGATCCGGTCCCACGGCTACGAGGCGGCGGTCTTCCACCGCGACATCAAGAAGTGAGCTACCTGGTTTGAGAGGTTGCGCCACGCCCGGTCGCTGCCATCCCGGTAGCGAACGAGCTCTTTGTGACGCGTCAACCGCATTGTTTACGGTTAACGCGTCACCAAGAGCCAAAGAGGTCACTAAGGCCCCGCCTTCGCCTTCGAACTACTTGGACGGCCGCGCCAAGTTTTCCCTTGGTGCCGCTCCCGTTTCGGCCTGCGGCCGTCCAAGCCGTCCAAGTAGTTCTGTGGCGGTCCCTAAGAGGCCGCTGTACTCTCAGATCCGCCGCCCTGCCGCACCCAAGCCAATGGCGGCGCAATGAGCCAGCGAACCGGAGGCCCACGGGTGGTGGCCTTGGGCGGTGGCCACGGCCTGGCGACCACCATCCGCGCCGCCCGCCGCTACGCGGGGGACCTCACGGCCATTGTGTCGGTGGCCGACGACGGCGGTTCGAGCGGTCGCTTACGGGAGGTCGCCGGCATCCCGGCGCCGGGCGACCTGCGGCGCTGCCTGGTCGCCATGGCCGGCGACGTCAACCCTTGGGCCAGCGCGTTCGAGTACCGCTTCCCGGCCGGTTCCGGCGAGTTGGCCGGTCACGCCCTCGGCAACTTGATCATCGCTGGGCTGGCGAACGCCACTGGTGATTTCAGTGCCGCCCTCGGTCTGGCTGCCGGGCTTCTCGGCCCGGTCGGGCGGGTGCTGCCCGCCACTTCGGTACCGACGGTACTCAAAGCGGACGTGGCCGGCCGGGAGGTGGTCGGTCAGGTGGCCGTGTCGGAGACGAGCGGGACCATCAGGTGCGTGTCCATCGTCCCTCCTGATGCTCCCGCGCCCGACGAGGCCCTGGAGGCCATCGCCGCGGCCGACCAGGTGATTCTCGGCCCCGGGTCCCTCTACACCAGCGTGCTGGCGGTGGCCGTGGTGCCGAGCATCCGGCGCGCGTTGCAAGCGAGGGCCACCGGAGTCGTCTACGTCTGTAACCTCCGGCCCCAGCTCCCCGAGACGGCCGGCTTCACCGAGGCGGACCACCTCCGGGCCGTGCTCGAGCACGACGTGCCCGTCGAGGTGATGGTGGCCCCCCCGGGCCCAGCCGGCGAGACGCGGGCTGCGCTCATGGGCGTGCCGGTCGTCCGAGACGCCCTGGCCCAGCCGGACGGAAGTGGGCACGACCCCGAGAAGTTGGCCTCCGTACTGGCCGAACTGCCATAGTCTCACGCGACGTACATCGTCCGGGCGGCCATCGGGCCCGGCGCGACGGCAATGCGATCAAGGACAGGTCATGACAGTTCGAGTGGGTATCAACGGCTTCGGACGCATCGGCCGCAATTTCGTGCGGTCCGTGCTGCACCAGAACGGGTCCGATCCTGACCGGGAGCGTCTAGTGGTGGTGGCGGTCAACGATCTGGTCCCGACGGCTACCAACGCCCACCTCCTCAAGTACGACTCGACCCAGGGCACCCTGGCAGAGGAGGTGTCGCACACTGAAGACTCCCTCACTATCGGAGAGCACAGCATCAGGGTGTTCGCGGAGCGCGACCCCAAGTCGCTCCCCTGGGGGGAGATCGGCGTGGACGTGGTCATCGAGTCGACCGGGATCTTCACCGACCGCGAGAAGGCAGTCGCGCATGTCGACGCCGGGGCACCCCGGGTCATCATCTCGGCGCCGGCGACCGGGGTGGACGCCACGTTCGTGGTGGGGGTCAACGATGACAGCTTCGACCCGGCCCAGCACGTGGTCGTCTCGAACGCTTCATGCACCACCAACTGTTTCGTTCCCATGATCAAGGTCCTCGACGACGCGTTTGGCGTCGAAAAGGGCCTCATGACGACGGTTCACGCCTTCACCAACGACCAGAACCTGCTCGACCTGGCCCATAAGGACCTGCGCCGAGCCCGGTCGGCGGCGGTTAACATCGTCCCTACTTCTACGGGTGCGGCTCGAGCTACGAGCTTGGTGATGGCCTCTATGAAGGGCAAGCTGGATGGCACGGGCCTGAGAGTCCCGGTCGCGGACGGCTCCATCACCGACTTCACCGGCATTCTGTCACGAGAAGTGACTGTTGATGATGTGAACGGGGCCTTCCGGGCCGCAGCCACCGAGGGGCCCCTCGCGGGTGGGATCCTCGTCTACACCGACGTCCCCATCGTGTCGTCGGACATAGTCGGCAGTCCGGCCTCGTGCACGTTCGATTCGCTCCTCACCATGGTGATGGGCTCGATGGTGAAGGTGTTCGGCTGGTACGACAACGAGTGGGGCTACTCCAACCGGCTCGTCGACCTGGCCCGGACGGTTGGGTCCGCAAGGGGCTGATGACAAAGGTCCCCGTCCTCGAAGACCTGCCCTCACCCGAAGGCAGGGCCGTCTTGGTGCGCACCGATTACAACGTCCCGATCGCCGGCGGGCGTATAACCGACGACCTGCGCATCCGGCTGACCTTGCCGACGCTGCGATGGCTGTTGGAAAGGGGAGCGACCCGCATCACGGCTGCCTCGCATCTGGGCCGCCCCAAGGGAACGCCTGACCCGAGGTTCTCGATGGACCCGGTCCGAGCCTGCCTCACTTCGCTGCTCGCAGACGCTGGTCTGGACGCAGGCCGCGTCGAGGTCCACGAGAACCTCCGGTTCGATCCCCGCGAGGAGGCGGGCGACCCCTCCTACGCGGAGGAGCTCTGCCGGGGCCACGACCTCTTCGTCAACGACGCCTTCGGCGCCGCCCACCGGGCTCATGCCTCTGTAGTGGGCCCTCCGAAGCTCCTTCCTTCTGCCGCGGGACGGGTGATGGCCCGGGAGGTGGAGGTGCTCGACGGCCTGCTGCACGGGGCGAGGCGCCCCTTCGTGGCCGTGCTCGGGGGCTCGAAGGTGAGCGACAAGCTGGGTGTCATAGGGGCTTTGCTCGAGAAGGTGGACACCCTCCTGGTCGGTGGGGGCATGTGCTTCACGTTTCTAGCTGCCCTGGGTCATCGCGTCGGCGCCTCCCTCTTCGAGCCCGACCAGCTCGACGCCTGCCACCATCTGCTCGGCGCGGGCCGAGACATACGGTTGCCCTCAGATCTGACCGTACTGAGCCCGGGTGGCACCTTCGGCGCCGACGTCATCCGGTCAGGTGAGACCCGCCAGGTCGGGGCGGATGTGCCCGAGGGGTGGGCCGGGCTCGACATCGGTCCCGGCAGCGCAGCGGAGTTCTCCGACGCCATCACCGAGGCCCGCACCGTTTTGTGGAACGGACCCATGGGTGTCTTCGAGGACCCCCGCTTCGCGGCTGGTACCCGGACCGTTGCCGATGCGGTGGCGGCTACCAGCGCATTCACCGTGGTCGGCGGGGGCGACAGCGCAGCCGCGGTTGCCGAGCTGGGACTGGCCGATCGCATCGACCACGTCTCGACAGGTGGTGGGGCTTCCCTAGAGTACCTGGAGAAGGGGGACTTGCCCGGTCTGGCCGCCCTGCGAGATCGGGGGCCGGCTCTCTCGTGAGCACAGCCCGCCGGCCCCTCATATCGGGGAACTGGAAGATGAACCTCACTCACCTGGAGGCGATCCACGTCATCCAGAAGGTCTCTTACAGCATCGATCCGGGCCGCTACTCGCATGTCGACGTTTCGGTCCATCCACCGTTTACCGCTTTGCGGTCGGTGCAGACGGTGCTCGAGGCGGACGACATCTCCATCGCTCTCGGCGCCCAGAACGCTCATTGGGAACCGAGCGGCGCTTACACCGGCGAGATAAGCCCCCTGATGCTGGCCAAGCTGAACGTGAGGTACGTCATAGTCGGCCATTCGGAGAGGCGGCAGCTCTTCGGTGAGACCGACGATATGGTCGCCCGCAAGGTCGCCGCTGTCTTCAAGGCGGGCATGACGCCGATCATGTGCGTGGGCGAAACGCTCGAGGAGAGGGAGGCGGGTGGCACAGAGCCCAGGGTGCTCGGCCAGCTGCAGGCCGGCTTGGCCGGGTTGAACCCTGAGCAGGTTGGCAGCATGGTCGTCGCCTACGAACCGATCTGGGCCATCGGAACGGGGCGGACGGCGACTCCCGACGACGCCCAGGCCGTGTGCGCGACCATCAGGGCGGCGGTGTCGTCCGACCACGGCTCGCAGGCCGGGGGGTCGATCCGGGTGCAGTACGGCGGGTCGGTCAAGAGGTCGAACATCGGGGGGCTCATGGCCCAGCCGGACATCGACGGCGCCCTGGTCGGCGGGGCCAGCCTGGACCCGGTGGAATTTGCGGAAATTGTCGCTTTCAGCGGGTCTTGACCAAAACGTTCGGTGCAGGTGCAACGCGAAAATGACACAGGTATCACGTAACTAGCGCATGTGTGCTGCTAGGTTGCGGATTGCCGCCTGATTCGGCCAGGTAGCCGAGAGAGAAGACCACCCTTGCTCACCATCGTCGTAATCGTCATCCATGTAGCCGTATCCCTGCTGCTGGTGGGCATGGTCCTGCTGCACAGCGGGAAGGGCGGCGGGTTGTCGGAGATGTTCGGTGGGGGGCTCGGTCAGGCCGCGGCCGGTTCGACAGTGGCTGAACGCAACCTCGATCGAGCGACCATAGCCTGCGCAGTGTGCTTCTGCTTCACGACCATCATCCTCGCCATTCGATTGCAGTAGCGGGATAAGGCCGTGCGTGGTCTGGGGGACCTTCGGTCGGAGCGGTCAAAACCGAATAGCTGGAGCCGGGCAAAGTGGCCTGGTCGAGACGAGGAGGGTCTCAAAGTGCGATGGTATAAGCGGAAGAGCTTACAGATCGCCGCCGCCGTCGGGTCGATGGCGATACTGCTTGCCGCCTGCTCGAGCAGCGGTAACCGGAGTGCAGCCGGAGGGACAAGCGCCAGCGCGGCCAAAGGCCAAGGAGTAGGAGGGAGCCTGTGCTCCTGGGCGCCCGGCACCCAGTTCTACGGGGGGGAGAACAGCCCTGGAACCCCGAAGAAGGGCGGTACTCTCACCGCTCTCGGCGTGTCGGATGTCGACAACGCGCTCGACCTGAACATCGGTTATCTCAGCTACGACTACTCGATGTATGAGCTCTACAATCGCAGCCTCTACACCTACCCTTCGGTTCACTGTCAGCAGACCACTCCCGAGCCCGATCTGGCTACCGGACCGCCCACTGTCAGCTCCGACGGCCTCCATGTGACGGTCACAATCCGCAAGGGCGCCATGTGGGATACGAATCCGCCGAGACAGGTGAGCGCGGCCGACGTGATCCTTGGGCTAAAGCGAGCCTGCAACCCCACCGACCCGTTCGGCGGGACGGGTGACTTCAGCGACGTCCTTGCCGGCTACAGCTCCTTCTGTGACGGGTTCGGCAATGTGTCGACCACGTCGGCATCCGCCCAGGCCGACTACATCAATGGTCATCAGATCTCGGGAGCTCAGGTAGACCCGAAGGACCCGCTCACTGTCGACTTCACCTTGCTCAAGCCGACAGCGTACTTAGAAGGTGTCATGACCCTGCCACCATTCAATCCAGCGCCGCAGGAGATCCTTCAGGCCCTTCCCGACAGCAGCACAGTGTGGCATTACGTTTACTCGGACGGTCCTTACAAGATCGCTACCTACAACCCGGGCCAGAGCATCAACTTTGTCCGCAATCCGGTGTGGAACGCGTCTACCGACCCAATTCGCAAGGCATATGTCGATGCCATTGACATCACAGAGACCGGTACGCCTGAGGGCGTGTTCCAACAGGTGATCACCAACTCGCCCCAAGCGGACATCGCATGGGACGTAAACGTGCCACCGACCGACATCCCGGGTCTGGTCTCCAACAAGGACTCTCGCTTCTCGCTCGTTACCTCGGGTGGCCCGTACTACATCGTCTGGAACACCGCCTCGCCGAACAACAACAAGGCGCTTGCCAATCCGGTCGTGCGCCAAGCTCTCGACTACGGCATCGACAGGTCTCTGATCCAGCAGGACGCGGGCGGGCCCGCAGTCGCGCCGCCCGCAACCCATGTCCTTACTGGACCGACGATCGGGTACACGCCTGATTACGAGGACTATCCGTACAGCCAGGCTAAGGCCAAGCAGATGCTTGCTTCAGCCGGGGCGTCGAACATGACCCTGAAGTTCCTCTACTACTCGAGTTCGGCAACACTGGCCAA
This sequence comes from Acidimicrobiales bacterium, assembly GCA_019241495.1. Classification (GTDB taxonomy): domain Bacteria; phylum Actinomycetota; class Acidimicrobiia; order Acidimicrobiales; family Palsa-688; genus JAFAWZ01. The sequence continues at coordinate 8,946 of JAFAWZ010000014.1, forward strand.
GAACGTCCAGACGCTCCAGAACAATCTGTCCCAGATCGGCGTCAAGGTGGTTGCCGTACCGGTCACCCAATCTGACTTCTATTCCAAGTACCTTTACAAGCCGAATCAGGCGCAGTCCGGGTACTGGGACTTCGCGATTGCGGGCTGGACGCCCGACTGGTTCAACGATGCGGCGAAGTCTTACTTCATCCCGCTGTTCACCGGTACCACACCTACCACGAGCAACTTCGGGCTCTTCAGCGATCAGAAGCTGGGAACGCTGATCCAGAACGCCCTAGCCGCTCCTAACGACTCGGCCGCGGGCCCGCTTTGGAACCAGGCCGACCGGGAGGCTATGGCCCAGGCAGCCTGGGATCCGCTCTACGTGGGCAACTTCGCCAAGATCCAGGGTTCTCAGGTCCATAACTGCGTCGTGGCGCCGCAGCTCGAGACCTGCAGCTTCGCCAACGTCTGGCTCTCCTAAACGGACGTCTCAGGTCTGGCGGTGACGGCCCGGTTCCGATAGGTGACCGAGCCGGTCTCGGCAGCAACCAAGCCTGCGTCAGCACCCATCGAGGGCAGGTTCAATATGGCGCTTCTAGAGGTAAAAGACCTTCACGTCTCGTTCAACACTGACGACGGTGCGGTGAGGGCGGCTCGTGGTGTCTCGTTCTCGGTTGACCGGGGCCAGACACTCGGGATCGTCGGAGAGTCGGGGTCGGGCAAGAGCGTTTCGACGCAGTCCATAGTGGGGCTCGCCCGGGGCGGCAGTGTGACCGGCGAGGCGATCTTCGACGGTCGTGACCTGCTGACCATGCACCGCGACGAGTTACAGAAGGTTCGGGGCGCGCAGATAGCCATGATCTTCCAGGATCCGCTGTCCAGCCTGCACCCGTTCTACCGGGTGGACTGGCAGATCTGCGAGATGATCCGCGCCCACGAACCGCGCACTGACGCCAAAGCGGCCCGGGCCCGGGCCATCGATCTGCTGAAGCTGGTGGGGATACCACAGGCAGAGCGCCGTGTCGACGACTTCCCCCACCAGTTCTCGGGCGGGATGCGCCAGCGGGCCATGATCGCCATGGCCATGGCCCTGAACCCGGCACTGCTCATCGCCGACGAGCCGACGACCGCCCTCGACGTGACCGTCCAGGCCCAGGTGCTGCGAGTGATCGAGCGCCTGCAGAACGAGTTCGGCACCGCTGTGATCCTCATCACTCACGACCTCGGCGTCGTGGCAGAGATCGCCGACGATGTGGTGGTCATGTACGCCGGGGCGGTGGTGGAGACCGCCGACCGGGACGAGCTGTTCTACCGGAACCATCACCCCTACACCGAAGGGCTGCTCCGGTCTCTTCCTGCCTACGGCGGGGAACGGGCCCGGTTGATCCCGATCACCGGCCAACCCCCAAGTTTGATAAAGCTTCCTACCGGCTGCAAGTTCCATCCCCGTTGCCCGTACGCCTTCGACCGGTGCCGAGCGGAGGAGCCACCTCTAGCTTTGGTGTATGGCAGTTCCTCCCACCGATCGTCGTGCTGGCTTCCTCACACCGTCGAAGGTCGCGAGAGCACTCGAGCCCAGCTGCTCGGGGGGCGGACAGTCGGATGAGCGGCGATGTGATCGTTCGGGCAACCGACGTCGTCAAGCACTTCCCCGTCCAGTCGAGCAGCCTGCGACGTGGCCGCGAGGTCGTGCACGCTGTCGACACGGTGAGCCTGGAAGTCCGGCGAGGAGAGACGGTCGGTCTGGTGGGGGAGACCGGTTGCGGGAAGTCGACCCTCGCTCGTTGTCTGGCCAGGTTGCTCGATCTGACGTCGGGGAGAGTGGAGTTCGATGGCCACGACATCACGAAACTGAAGCCCCGTGATCTGGGCAAGGTTCGCCGCGAGATGCAAATGATCTTCCAGGATCCCTACGGCTCCTTGAACCCGAAGCGCCGGGTCGGATCGATCATCGGCGACCCGTTTGCCGTGCACAACGTCGCCAGCGGTCAAGACCGGCGGCGTCAAGTCCAGGAGCTCATGGAGCTCGTCGGGCTGAACCCGGAGCATTACAACCGTTTCCCGGCTGAGTTCTCCGGAGGGCAGCGTCAGCGCATCGGGGTGGCCCGCGCCCTGGCGCTCAAGCCCAAGGTAGTCATCTGCGACGAGCCGGTCTCGGCCCTCGACGTCTCGATCCAGGCCCAGGTGCTGAATCTGCTGGCCGACCTCCAGCAGCACCTCAATTTGACATACATATTCATCGCCCACGACCTGTCGGTCGTCCGGCACGTGAGCGATCGGGTCATGCTGATGTACCTCGGCAAGATCGTCGAGGGCGGACCGTCAGAAGAGGTGTACCAGCGGGCCCGCCATCCTTATTCGAACGCTCTGCTCTCCGCCATCCCACTTCCCGATCCCCGAGCCGCCCAGGAGAGGCCGCGGATCGTATTGGTCGGCGACGTGCCGTCGCCGATCGACCCGCCGCGCGCCTGCCGATTCCATCCACGCTGCCCGAAGGCGCAGGGGCGATGCGTCGAAGAAGAGCCGGTCCTCGAACCCCGCCTCGGCGACCCTACAACCCACGTGGCCGCCTGCCACTTCCCTGTCGCGGAGGGCGAGGACCTCACCATGGCCCGGCCCACCCTCTCGGAGGAAGAGCGGATCGTCGAGCCGACCATGGTCGCCACGCCCGGCGAGAGCGGGGAGAAGGAGCTGCCGTGACCATCCCGAGTGCCATCGAATCGCACACCGAACTGGCCATCGAGCCTGGCGTAGCGGCCGAGCGGGCCATCGAGGGACGCAGCACCTGGCAGCTTGCTTGGATGCGACTCCGCAAGGACAAAGCCGCCGTGGTGTCGTTCGTGGTGATCGTCCTTATCGTCCTGATGGCGATTTTCGCTCCCGTCGTGGCGTCTCTCACCGGTCACGGCGTAGATCAGCAGTTCCGTACCACCGGGCTCAACGGCTTTGGCCAACCGGTTGGCCCCAACGGCACCTTCCTGCTCGGAACCGACGATCTCGGCCGGGACATCCTGGTGCGCATCGCCTACGGGGCTCGGATATCCCTGCTGGTGGGGGTGGTCGCGACGCTGATAATGGTGGCGATCGGCACCGTGCTCGGGCTGATGGCGGGATATCTGGGCGGGATCGTCGACTCGATCATCGCCCGGCTGATCGATCTGGTTCTGTCCCTGCCGTTCCTGCTCTTCGCCATCTCGCTCGTCTCGGTCACCCACCCCGGGCTGGCAGTGGTGATCATCGTGATCGCCGTGTTCAACTGGGCGGCCGTCGCCCGGATCGTGCGAGGCCAGGTGCTGTCGATTCGCGAGAAGGAGTACATCGAGGCGGCCCGCTCGCTCGGCGCGGGTCCGCTGCGAATCATGTTCGTCGACGTCCTACCCAACGTGTTGACCCAGCTCATCGTCTACGCCACCCTCTTGATACCTGTGACCATCGTGTTGGAGGCGACGTTGTCCTTCCTCGGTCTGGGCATCCCGCCTCCGACGGCTGATTGGGGCCAGATGATCGCCGAATCCGAGGGGGTGTACCAGCAGGCCTGGTGGTTCCTGGTATTCCCCGGCCTGGCGCTGCTCGTCACCACCCTGTCGTTCAACATCCTCGGAGATGGGGTGCGCGACGCCCTCGATCCCCGGCTAGAGCGACGGTAGGAGGCAAGGAATGGCCCGTTTCCTTCTTCGCCGCATAGCTCAGGGCATCGTGGTGATGATCCTCGTCACCATTCTTGTGTTCCTAATCTTCTTCGGCAGTGGGAGTCAGATCGACGTGGCCCGCCGTCTGGCTGGGCGCAACGCCAGCCAGCAGACGATCGCCAGCATCACCCACCGTCTCCACCTGAACGAGTCGCTTCCGGCCCAGTACTGGCACTTCGTGGTGCAGCTCGTCTGGCACCACAACCTCGGCTACTCCTACTACCACACCCAGCCGGTGTCGACCATCATCGGCCACGCCATCCCGATCACCTTGTCGCTGGCCATCGGGGCTGCGGTCATATGGCTGGTGCTTGGTGTGCTGTCCGGGGTTACAGCGGCGGTTCGCCGGGGATCGGTGATGGACCGGGTGTTCACCGGGCTGGCCCTCTTCTTCTACTCCCTGCCGACTTTCGTTCTCGGCCTGCTGCTCCTCTTCTTGGTGTACTTCCAGCTGGCGAAGCGCGGCATTCGGATTTTCCCGGGTCAGGGCTACACCGGAATTACTTCCAACCCTCTCAAGTGGCTGGAGAGCATGATCCTGCCGTGGTTCACGCTTGCCCTGGTGTCTGCTGCGACCTATATGCGGCTGACCCGGGGATCATTGCTCGAGGTTTTGGGAGAGGACTACATCCGCACCGCCCGGGCCAAGGGGCTTCCCGAGCGCCGGGTCATCTTCCGACACGGTCTGCGGTCGTCCTTGACCCCCGTAGTCAGCCAGCTCGGTATAGACCTCGGGACGTTGGTCGGCGGAGCCATAGTGACCGAAACGGTGTTCGGCATGCCTGGCCTGGGATACACCGCGGTCACTTCGATCACAAACCAGGATCTGCCGGTCATAATCGGGATTGTGATAGTGGCGAGCGGATCTGTTGTGGTCGCCAACATCTTGGTGGACATCTTCTACGCGGTCCTTGATCCCCGGGTGCGGCTGCACTGATCCCAGCCGTCGGGGGCGAGGCGTCGTAGTGTCGACGGCCATGGTTTCAGAGCTGTTCGATCAGTCGGCGTGGCGGGAGGTTCCAGGCTTCGGGTTCACCGACATCACCTACCACCGGGCCGTCGACCAGGGGACGGTGCGGGTGGCGTTCAACCGGCCCGAGGTGCGCAACGCCTTCCGGCCCCACACGGTCGACGAGCTGTACCAGGCCCTGGACCACGCCCGGCAGAGCGCCGACGTCGGCTGTGTCCTCCTGACTGGCAACGGCCCGTCACCGCGAGACGGCGGATGGGCGTTCTGCTCGGGCGGCGACCAGAGGATCCGGGGGCGCCACGGGTACCAGTACGCTTCCGGCGAGGAGGCCGACAGCGTCGACCCGGCCCGGACCGGGCGGCTCCACATCCTCGAGGTGCAGCGCCTCATCCGGTTCATGCCCAAGGTCGTCATCTGCCTGGTTCCCGGCTGGGCGGCCGGGGGCGGTCACAGCCTGCACGTCGTGTGCGACCTCACTCTGGCCAGCGCGGAGCATGCCCGGTTCAAGCAGACCGACACCGATGTGGCCAGCTTCGACGGTGGCTTCGGATCCGCCTATCTGGCCCGCCAGGTGGGCCAGAAGTTCGCACGCGAGATCTTCTTCCTAGGACGGACCTATACCGCGGCCGAGATGCATGCGATGGGAGCAGTGAACGCCGTGGTAGCCCACGCCGAGCTCGAGGCGACCGGGCTGGAGTGGGCTCGTGAGATCCACACCAAGAGCCCCACCGCCCAGCGGATGGTCAAGTTCGCCCTCAACCTGATCGACGACGGCCTGGTGGGCCAGCAGGTGTTCGCCGGTGAGGCCACCCGCTTGGCCTACGGCACCGACGAAGCCGCCGAGGGACGTGATGCCTTTCTCGAGAAGCGCCCTGCGGATTGGTCGGCGTTTCCCTGGCACTATTAGCTGGTGCCGACAGTGGCGGTGACCGGGTGACCGATCAGGCGCAGCCCCCGACCTCCGAGGCGCCGGATCGGGACACCAGCCGCCTCGAGGCCTTCAGTGACGGAGTCCTGGCCGTGATCATCACCATCATGGTGCTGGGCTTACGCGATCCGGCGAAACCGACCTTTCATGAGCTGGGCAAGGCGGTGCCATCGCTGCTGGTGTATCTGTTGTCGTTCGCGTTCATAGGGATCTACTGGAACAACCATCACCACCTGTTGCGAGCCACCCGCCGGATCAGCGGGTCGGTGATGTGGACCAACCTTCACCTGCTCTTCTGGCTCTCCCTCATCCCGTTCCTGACCAAGTGGGTGGCCGCTTTCCACGACTCCTCACTTCCCGCGTCGGTGTACGGGATGGCCTGCCTGGGCGCCGCCATCGCCTTCACCATCCTGGTGCGGGCCATCATCCGCTGCAATGGGGCCGACTCCGAGGTCGCCCGAGCCGTGGGCCGGGACCTCAAGAGCTACCTGTCGTTGTTCCTCTACGCCGCGGGCGTCGGCTGCGCCTGGATATCTCCCTGGATCTCCTATGCTTTGTACGGCAGCGTGTCACTCATCTGGTTCGTTCCCGACCGGCGGTTCGACCGCCGACCCGCTGCCGACATGGCCGAGGGGGCGAGCGGGCCACTATGATGTCCGGTCGCACCGCTTGCCGGTGAGCCACGTCGGAGTGGCGGAATAGGCAGACGCGCCAGCTTGAGGGGCTGGTGCCCGCAAGGGCGTGGGGGTTCAAGTCCCCCCTCCGACACGGAGAGTTACTCCACGGGGTGTGGCTCTCGAGGGGCGACAGGAAAGGGCGGATCAAGTCCCTGGTCTGCTCGCCCTTGGTCCGGCGTTCGTAGCTGAGGGTGATGCCGAGGCCGTCGTAGAGCTTCCGGCGCTCGTCCGGGGTAGCGACACTGCGGAGGAGTCCCGGAAGCCCTTCGTGCCGCCGCAGGACTGCTCTTATGGCCGACGGTGTGAGCGCTGGCATGGTCGTCCTGGCTGTGTGGGCGGCGATGATCGCGTTGGCACGAGCGAGGTCGAGCTGGGCTTCTTGTGTTTGGGCGACCAGGAGGGTCGGGTCCACCCCGGCGTCGATAGCTGCGATGTGTCTCGCTAGGCGTGTCTGGGCGCCGGCGGCCAGTTCGCGGGCTTCGACGACCGGAGGCGGGTCGGTCGGGGCGGGACGGTCGGCTCGTAGCAGGGTGTCGATCGTCTCATCGATGTGGTCTGGGTCGAAGAGCCGTTCGAGCCAGACGTCGAGTACCGGGAGGATGCGCCGTTCCGCTACGGCTAGGGAGCGGGGGTGGGCGTCGTCGCCGGGGTAGTTGACGCGGTAGACGCACCGGTAGTGCACTGCCGACCGTCCTGAGGACCGGCCCACCGTGTTGCCTTGCATGACGTGGCCGCACTGGTGGCACACGACCAGGCCCCGGAGGGCGTAGCGCGACGGCTGATCGGGACGGCGGCCGCCTTTTGGCGTCGGGCTGCGGTCGGGCTGGGCTGCTGCCCACTCCTCGGCGGTCACCAGCGCGGGAACCGATCCTTCGACCATCACCCACGTCGCCTCGTCGGCGGGTACCAGTTTGGTTACGAAGCCGGCCGAGGGATCGCTTCGGTCGTATAGGCGCTCTACTTTGCGGTAGCGGCCGTAGGCGTCGTCGCCGCGGTAGCGGGGATTGTGGACGATGGCGGCGACTGTGGTGAGGCCCCAGGCTCTGCCGGCCCGGTGAGGGTTTCGTTGGCGGTCGTGCGCGCTCGGGCAGGGCACACCCAACTCATCCAGCCGGGTGGCGATGGTGCCGAAGCCATCGCCGGCAACCCGCCACGCAAAGATCTGCCGGACCCATGGCGCGGTCTCGGGATCGGCCTCTAGCCGTTGGAGCTCGGCGCCCCAATGAGCCTTCTTCGGATTGGGGTGCGG
>JAFAWZ010000090.1 GCA_019241495.1 Acidimicrobiales bacterium
CTGGCTGAGATCGCCGGGCGTGATCGGTGACGCCCGGGAGCTGCCTTCTTCGTCGACGACCAGTCCGTGCGCGGCGGCGATGCACCACATGTCGGGATCGACCGCCGGTAGACCCTGCAGAGGTCGGAAGTCGGGCTCGTGTTCCTCCATGGCTCGGGCCCATATCACCACGCCCACCTCGTCCAGGCGGACGGTCTGGCCCTCCTGGGCCGAGATCAGGTGGACGTTCGGGCACCTTCGAGCCGGGTCGAAGCGCGGCCAGGCCGAGAGGTCGTGGTTGCCGGGAAGCATCACCACCGGCTTGTCCAGCCGACTCAAGCAGGCGGCCACCCATACGAGGTGCTCTTCGGCCACCCGGCCGTGGTCGAACAAGTCACCTGTGAAGAGCACTACCTCGATCCCCGGGTCGTCAGCCAGGCGGAGGGCGCGCTCGAAGGCGGTCTCGGCTTCACCCCCCGGATCGAAACGTAGGTGGCTGTCGGAAAGATGCAGCAGCTTCAAGCTCCGGCGCCGGTCCGGAGCCTCCGCGCCGACGGCGGGGGGATGAGCGGCCTGGGCTGTCACTCCCGGACCAGGTACGCCGGGACCGGGCACTCCCGGACCAGGTACGCCGGGCCCCCGAGGACCACAGGTCTGGAGCTCAGCGTGTCCCGCCAACGAGTGCCCCGCCGTCCACCACGAAGACGGCGCCCGTGATCCATGACGCGGCGTCCGAGCACAGGAACGTCGCCGCTCCCGAGATGTCCTCGGGAATGCCGAGCCGCTTCATAGGATACGGCTCTGCTGCGCCCTCCTCGTCTCTCTCCCACAGGGCCCGGGCCATATCGGTCTTGACGACACCCGGGCAGATGGCATTGACCCGCACGGCGGGGCCCAGCTCGGCTGCCATGCTCTGGGTCAGGTGGAGCAGCCCGGCTTTGGTCATCCCGTACCAGCCGATCGTGGTCTTGCCCCCCCGCACCCCGCCGATCGACGAGACGTTCAAGATCACCCCGGAGCCGTCGGCCAAACCGGCCCGCCAGCAGGCCTGGGACCACACGAGGGGCCCGAGCAGGTTGACCTCGAAGGTCTTGGTGGCGCGCGGCGCGTCCAGTTCCATCAGGGGACCGCTGTAGGGGTTGGTGGCCGCGTTGTTGACCAATATGTCGATCCGGCCGAACCGTTCCACGGTGCGCTCCACACATGCCTCGGCGTCAACGGGGTTCCCGGCGTTGGCCGCGAACCAGTCGACCTCGCCGGTCATGCTCTCGGCCGCCTCCTTCAGAGCGACCTCCTTACGAGAGGAGATCATCACCTTCGCCCCAGAGCGGGCCAGCTCGGTGGCGATCGCCTTGCCGATTCCCTTCGAGGCCCCCGTTACGAGAGCCACCTTGCCGTCCAGGCGTATTTCCACTACTGACCTCCGCTGCTGCTGCGGGCTTGTGGGCTGCTTGGGCTCTCTCTTCCGAGGAGCGAGTGGGCCGTCTCGGCCAGGATGGGGACGTTGGCGCCGAACGACGCTCCGCGCGGATCGGCGCTGTCACCCTGGGCCCAGCGGTTGTGGATCTGCTGCATGATTATGGCGATGCGCCAGCGCCCGAAGGCGTGGTACCAATCTGCCCGGCTCAGATCGAGGCCGGTCAGCTCCGCGTAGAGGTTCGTGGCGTCGGAGCGCGACGGTAGCTGGAGGTCAGGGTTGGCCTTGGACGAGCCGGCGATGGGCAGGTCTTGGTCGTCGCGCCAGTAGGCCAGCAGCGAGCCGAAGTCCACTAGCGGGTCGCCGAGCGTCGCCATGTCCCAGTCGAACAACGACTTGACCCGGCTGGGGTCCGATGGATCGAACTGGCAGTTGCCCAGGTGCAGGTCGTTGTGGAGGATCGACGTGCGCTGAGGGGCGGGCATGGACCCGGCGAAACGCTCGCCCAGCTCGTCCATCAAAGGAGATCCGTCCTCGGGTCGAGCCAGCTCCCAACGTTTGGTCCAGCCGGCCACCTGGCGCTCGATGAAACCTTCGGGTCGTCCGAGGTCGGACAGCCCGCAGGCGGCCGGGTCCAGCGCATGGAGGTGGGCGACGGCGGTGACGAACGCCTCGCCTACGCACTTGCCCAAGTCGGGGTAGCCGAGCAGCTCCGGCGGCACTCGGTCCCGGACGGTGACACCCGAGCGGTACTCCATGACGAAGAAGTCGGAGCCCGCGATTGAGTGATCGTCGCAGAAGAGCAGCGCCTTCGGGGCGGGTTCGAACACCTCCCCGAGCTTCGACAGCACCCGATATTCCCGGCGCATGTCGTGAGCGCCCGGTGCGATGGTGCCGAACGGGGGGCGGCGCAGAACCAACTCCAGGTCGCCGAAGGTCAGGAGATAGGTGAGGTTGGCCGCTCCGTTGGTGAACTGGAGCACCTTGAAGTCCCCCTCGAGGCCCGGTATCCGACTACGGAGGTAGGACTCGATGGTCGGCCAATCCAGGTCATTGCCCGGGCGGACAGAAGCCGCCTCGGTGGTCGAGCTCAATTGCCCTCCATCGGATTGCTCTCCCTTAGGATCCAGGATTCGAGTCTCATTCTATCGGAGCGGGGCCCGGTGCGAGCCGGGCCTAGTACGAGCGGGGGAGCCCCAGCACGTGCTCGGCCACGTAGTTCATGATCATCTCTTGGGACACCGGGGCAATTCTCATCACCCGGACCTCTCGCCAATACCGCTCGACGTCGTACTCGGATGCGTACCCGAACCCGCCATGGGTCTGCACCGCCTGATCGGCCGCCTGCCATCCGGCGTCGGCGGCCAGCCACTTGGCCAGGTTGGCATGCTCCCCGCAGGGGAGGCCTGAGTCGTAGCGCCACGAAGCTTCGCGGATGGCCAGCTCGGCGGCGTGCAGCCGGGCGTAGGCCTCGGCCAGGGGAAAGGCGATCCCCTGGTTCTTCCCGATGGGCCGGCCGAAGATGGTGCGGTCCTTGGCGTAGGCGACCGCTCGCCGGAGGGCCGCCCGGCCCACGCCGAGCGCCTCGGAGGCGATCAGTATGCGCTCGGGGTTCAACCCGTCCAGAAGGTAGGTGAAACCCCGGCCTTCCTCGCCAACCCGGTCCGAGACGTCCACCGGCAGGTCGTCGTAGCGAACTTCGCACGACGCCACCGCATTGCGGCCCACCTTCGGTATCGGTTGGATGTCCACCTCGGGGCGTTGCAGGTCGGCCAGCAGCAAGGTCATGCCGTCGGTCCGGCGCTTGCACTGCTCGATCGGCGTGGTGCGGACCAGCAGCAGCACCTTCTCCGACTCGA
>JAFAWZ010000181.1 GCA_019241495.1 Acidimicrobiales bacterium
CCGGCGGCGGTATCGGCCGCGGCATCGCGGCCGCCATGGCAGCCGCAGGCGCTCGAGTAGTCGTGGCAGCCCGCCGGGCGGAGAACGGCGAACCGGCCGCCGCCGAGCTGCGATCGGCCGGCCACCAAGCCGCGTTCTTCCGGTGCGACGTCACCCAGCGAGACGACCTAGCCGCTACGGTCGAGTTCGCGGTCGAACACTTCGGTCGCCTCGATTGCTTGGTGCACAATGCAATCGACGGCGTGACCAGGCCCACGCCGGTCCAGGAACTTCTTCCTGAGACCTGGGACGCGGTTCGCGCCACCGCCCTTCGAGCCATGTTCGACGCCGCTCAGATCGCCTTTGGCGAACTACGCAAGAGCCGCGGCGCGTTCGTCATCATCACGTCGAGCAGCGGAATGGAAGGAAGCGTCACGGCACCGGGATATGCCATGGTCAAGGCGGCCCAACGGGGGTTCGCCAAGTGCCTGGCTCGCGAATGGGGACCACATGGAGTCCGAGTCAACCTGCTCAGCCCCCTCGCCCTCACCCCGGCCATGGCGCTTCGCCTGGCCGACAGCCCCACCTTCTTGGAGAAGCACCTGGCACGCGTTCCGCTCGGGCGCATGGGCGACCCCGCCGCCGATATCGGCCCGGCCGCCGTGTTCCTGGCCTCCGACCTGGCTCGCTACACGACCGGCCACACCATCATGGTCGACGGTGGCGAGTACATGGGCCTATGAGCCGGTGCCGGCTGAGATCCGTGCCTCCAGAAATCCGTGCCTCCAGAAATCCGTGCCTGCAGAAATCCGTGCCGACAGAAATCAGTGTTCGGCCGCCATCCAGGTGTCCCACAGGGTAGCGATGACGCTGTAGTCACTGCGGGCCATGCCTTGGGCCACGGCGATCTCGTAGACGCTGTGCGCGGCCTGGATGGCAAAGAGAGGGATGCCCGCGAACTGGGCAAACCGCAGAGCCAGCTCCGAGTCCTTGCGGGCCGCCTCCACCGCCATGCCGCCGTCGAAGTTGCCGTCCCTCAAGCGTTCGCCGATCCGGTGGGTCAACGGGCGCAAGAGGCCAGCCTCGGGATCGCTCAGAAGCTCGACGACAGTGGCTAGGGACAGCCCAGCCGATGCGCCCATAGCGACCGCCTCGCCGAGGACGACGTAGACGGCATGGGCCACCGCGTTGTTGACCACCTTGGCGGCCATCCCCGTGCCGACCCCGCCGAGATGCCGCTGGTGTGAGGTCAACGCGTCGAGGACCGGTTGGATGGTCGGAGTCGAAGCCGGGTCTCCACCGATGAGAAGCGACGTGGTCCCCTCTTCGACGGACTTCACCCCGGACAGGATCGCCGCGTCGACGTACGCGATGCCCCGTTCGTGACATATGGCGGCAGCTTCGCGGGCATCCTCCGGGGTGATCGTGCTGGTCTCGATGACCGCGCCTCCGGGCCCCCACAGCCCCGAGAGACGCTTGACGATCTCGAGGCTCACCGCCGGACGGGGCAAGGACAACACCACGGTGTCAACTCCGGCCACGACGGCATCGAGCGACCCGAGCACCTCCACCCCCATGGCCGCGGCCCGCGCCGCGCACCGCGGATCTGGATCGTGGGCAATCACCTTGAACCGGCGCAGCAATCGCCCGGCCAAGGCTGACCCCATGTTGCCGAGGCCCAGCACCCCGACTGCTCTCATCTCCGCCATCTCAGCCCTGCACCGGATCGGAGCTCTCGATGAACATGAGCATGCGTGCCTCCCTCGCCTTGCGCATATGCCGGGCCGCGACCGCCTGGGCCCGCTCGGCATCTCCGGCCGCGATCGCATCGATTATCGCGGCGTGCTCAGCCAAGCCCTGTTCCCGGCGTTCCATGCTGTCGTAGGTGGACCGGCCGAATCGCCTCACTGCCTGCTCGACCTGGACCAGGAACCGGTGAAGATAGGGGTTATCGGCGGACGACTCCCGTATGGCCCGATGGAACGCCAGGTTCATCTCGGCGAGGGCCGAGCTGGCACCGTCGCTCGAGCACTCCGCCATGGCCGCGTGGATCTGCTCCAGGCGAGCCACCAGGTCCGGGTGGCCGCGCAACGCGGCGGCCCGGGCCGCCAGGCCTTCCAGGCTCTCACGCACGTAGTAGACGGCCAGCACCTCTTCCGGGGTCATCGCCTTCACGATCGAACCCCGGTTCGCGACCCGCTCCACCAGGCCGTCGTCAGCCAGCCGGAGGAGCGCCTCTCTGATAGGTGTGCGGCTGACGCCGAGAGCTGCGGCCAGGTCGCTCTCGCGTAACCAGGTCGAGGGGGGGATCACCCCGTCGAGCACCGCTTCGCGCAAAGCCCTCGTGACATCATCTGTGGTGCGGCCGTGCGCCGGCTCTCGCGACAAGTACGACGAAAGACGCGCCGACACCGGTGTGACGAGATTCGCCGCGGCCTGGGCAGAAGGCCTGCCTCGCATTGCTCGACTCCTCATAGCGGAGCTACCTTAATTGCATGCAACCTGCGCGCGCCAAGGAGACGGCCTGGGACCCGGGAGACCTCGTGCGCGACAAATGGCCGGGAGCGGTCACCTCCGTGATCGCGGGACGTCGGCAACCGCCCGGCGAGCTGGAGCTGCTGCCCGTCGTCGACCCCTCGAGCGGGGCGACCCTCGTCGAGGTGGCCGACGCCGACGAGGCGATCGTGGACCAGGCTGTCGCCGCCGCCTCTGCGGCGTTCCGTTCCACGTGGGGCCGCGCCGAGCCAGCGGCGCGAGGTCGCGCGCTGATGTCGGTGGCCGGCGCGTTGCGAGATGCCTCGGAGGAACTGGCCCGTATCGAGACCCTCGACAGTGGCAAGCCTCTCTCGCAGGCGCGCGGAGACGTCGCTACCGCAGCTCGTTACTTCGAGTTCTACGCAGGCATGTGCGACAAGCTGTACGGCGAGACGATCCCTCAGACCAGCGGGCTCGCCTACACGGTTAGAGAGCCGCACGGTGTGGTTGGTGTAGTGACCCCGTGGAACTCGCCTCTGGCCCAGATGTGCCGATCGGTGGCTCCCGCGCTCGCGGCCGGCAACACGGTAGTGGTCAAGCCTTCCGAGTTGACCCCGCTCACGAGCACGTTGGCGGCCATGCTCTTCGTGGCAGCCGGCCTGCCAAGTGGGGTCTGCAACGTGGTGCCCGGCCGCGGGCCTACTGCAGGTGATGCCCTGTGCCGGCACCCTTCCGTGAAATACGTCAGCTTCACCGGCTCGGTAGGCACGGGACGGGCGGTCGCCGCCATCTGTGCAGACCGGGTGATCCCGTGCAGCCTCGAGCTGGGCGGGAAATCGGCGACGATCATCCTTCCCGACGCCGATCTGGCCGCAGCCGCCGAGGCAGGCGTCTCCGCCGTCGTACGCAACGCCGGCCAGTCCTGCTTCGCTACTACGAGGCTGGTGACCCACAGGGCCGTCCACGACGAGCTCGTCGCCCGTATGGTCGACCTGTTCGACACGCTGACGATCGGGCCGGGGATCGACGACCCGGCTCTGGGGCCTCTCATCTCCGCCGCTCAGGCCAACCGGGCTCGGGGTTACGTCGAGCGAGCGATCCGGGACGGGGCGAGCGCGGCGAACGCCGCTCGCCATGACCTGCCCGAGGCTGGCTTCTACGTGGCGCCGAGCCTTCTGGTCGGCGTAACGAACGACATGGAGGTGGCGCGAGACGAAGTGTTCGGGCCCGTCCAATCGGTCATCGCGGTTGATGATGAGGAAGAAGCCATCGAGGTAGCCAACGCTTCTGCCTACGGTTTGGCCGCGGGGATCTTCACCTCGTCGCTCAGCGCGGCGCACCGTCACGCCGCTCGACTCGAGGCCGGGCAGGTCCAGATCAACCGATATCCGCTCGGCGGCGTCGACACACCCTTCGGTGGTTACAAGCAGAGTGGTATCGGCAGGGAGAAGGGGCTCGAGGCCCTCCGCCACTACAGCCAGATCAAGACCGTGATCCTGCACCTCGATGGACCGAACGCCAGATGACCTTCGAGCTCTACGCCATCAGGTACGCACACCGCGAGGGTCATCGGGCCGAGCACTTCTACGGATCAATCGACCGTCCCGATGAGCCGATGCCGCTCAGCTATTACGTGTGGCTCGCCGTCCAAGACGACCGGGCCGTGCTGATTGACACCGGGTTCACGGCCGAAACGGCCGCTCGAAGAGGCCGGACCTATGTCGTCTCCCCGGCAGAAGGGGTCCAGGCGTTGGGGATTGCTCCCGAGGCCATCGACACGGTGATCCTGACCCATCTGCACTACGACCACGCCGGGTGCACTCCAATGTTCGATCGGGCCCAGTTCGTCCTACAAGAAGCAGAGATGGCTTTTTGGACCGGTCGGCACGCGGCCCGCATCGGGCTGCCCCACCTGGTCGATCCCGACGACATCACGACCGTCTGCCAAGCGAACTTCGCCAACCGGGTCAGCTGGGCCGACGGCCACCTGCGGGTGGCACCGGGCATCGAGGTGCACCGGGTGGGGGGTCACACGACTGGCATGCAGATCGTGACGGTGGCCACCGCAGAGGGCACCGTGGTGGTCGCTTCGGACGCCGGCCATTTCTACGAGAACATCGAGACCGACCGCCCTTACGCGGTCCTGGACAGCGTTCCCGACGCTCACGCCGCCTTCGATCACATGCGGGAGCTGGCCGGGGGCTCCAAGAACATCATTCCCGGCCATGACCCGGCCGTCATGGAGAAGTACCCGGCGGCCCAGCCTCATCTGGCTGGCCTGGTCGCACGAATCGCCTGAGCTCTCGGAGGAGCATCTCGAATGACAAGAGTCGTAGTAATAGGCGGGGGGAACGCCGGTCTGTGCGCGGCAATCTCGGCGCGCGAGCAAGGGGCTGACGTCGAGCTCGTCGAGCGCGCCCCGAAGCACCTCCGGGGTGGCAACAGCGCGTTCACCGCTGGGCTGATGCGCACGGCCTACGACGGTTGGGACGACCTGTCGGAGCTGATCGACATGCTCAGCGACTCCGAGATCGCTGAGACGGACTTCGGCAGCTACTCGAGGGAGGAGTTCCTCGACACCATCGGGCGGGTCACCGGCTACCGGTGCGACCCCGACCTGGCGGACACTCTGACCACGCTGTCGAGACCGACGCTGCGGTGGATGCGCGAGCACGGTGTGCGCTTCGCGGCCAGCTACGGGCGCCAGGCTTTTCGCCACGAGGGCCGGTTCAGGTTCTGGGGCGGTGCGGTGCTGGAGGTGGTGGGCGGAGGAGTCGGGCTGGTCGACGCGCTCTTCGAAGAGGCCGAGCGGATGGGGATCGCCATTCGCTACGGGACCAGAGCGGTCGAGCTGCTGACCGAGGACGGCTCCATCCGAGGAGTTCGTTGCGTCTCGTCCCGAGCCCGTGTGGACCTCGATGCGGATTCGGTGGTGCTGGCAGCAGGCGGCTTCCAGGCCGACGCGGAGTGGAGGGCCAAATATCTCGGGCCGGGATGGGACCTGGCCAAGGTTCGAGGCACACGCTTCAACACCGGGGATGGGATCCGCATGGCGCTTGCCGCGGGCGGCTCTCCTTCGGGGAACTGGTCGGGGTGCCATGCGGTGGCCTGGGACCAGAACGCCCCTGAGTTCGGCGATCTCGCCGTCGGGGACGGCTTCCAGAAGCACAGTTACCCCTGCGGGATACTCGTGAACTCTCGAGGTGACCGCTTCGTCGACGAGGGCGCCGACTTCCGCAACTA
>JAFAWZ010000199.1 GCA_019241495.1 Acidimicrobiales bacterium
TCTCGGTACCACGATGGAGGCGGTGGAGAAGCAGATGGCCGAGGCCGAGTTCCCGAACGGTGTCCCCCGCTTCGGGCGGCCCACGGAGATGGCTGCGCTCGCCGCGTTCCTCTGCTCCGACCGAGCATCTTTCATCAGCGGTGAGACGATAAGCGTCTCGGGCGGGCGCACGCGCAGCCCGGGGCTGTAGGGTCGTCGCTCGCGGGCCTGTCCAAGTAGGTCGTAGGCGGGACGAGGGGGCCTGGGCTCGGCTGGTACGCTGGGGGGAAGCGTATGGGAGGGGGATCCATGCCCGAGAGCCGCCGACAAATCGATCTGGCCACGCGTTCGCCCGAGTTCCTTCGGTCACCTCTGCACGCGTTCGCACGCGCCAGGGCCGAGTGCCCGGTCGGATGGTCGCAAGCCGACGGATCGTGGATGGTATGCACCTACGACGACGTGTACCAGGTGCTCCGCCAGCACGAGACGTACTCGAGCGAGTCCTATGTGAACCGCAACGAGGGCCCGCCGTTGTTGGTGCTGGGCCAGGATCCGCCCATCCACACGAAGTACCGGCGGCTGCTCAACCCCTGGTTGTCACCGGGGATCGCGGAGCGGCTGGCCCCGAAGATGGAGGAGTACTCGCAGGGTCTTCTCGACCGGTTGGTGCCTCGGGGTGAGTGTGACATCGTCATCGAATACGGGAACCCCTTCCCTGCTTTGGTAGTGCTGGATCTGGTCGGCCTGCCGACCAACGAATGGGAGCGCTTCGCCGAGCCCAACCACGCCCTGCAGTACGCCAAGCCCGGCTCGCCCCAGATGGAGGAGGCGCAGACCGGGATGATGTGGATCGCCGGGCAGATCTACGAGACGGCGGCCAAGCGCCGGGAGGATCCCGCCGACGACTTGATCAGCGACCTGGCCACGGCCAGGGTGGACGGAGAGCTGATACCGCTAGAGGACGTCGTCGGCATCACGCTCACAGTCGTCGGGGGCGGGGTTGACACCACGACGTCTCTTTACGCCAACGTATTGATCCACCTGAATCGCAACCCCGATGATCGCCAGCGGCTGATCGACGACCCTTCGTTGATCCCGACTGCCGGCGAGGAGTTCCTGCGCCACTTCACACCCGCCCAAATACTCTCCCGCCAAGCTATCTCCGACACGGAGCTGGCCGGCCAGTCGATCGCCAAAGGCGAGTACGTCGATGTGTGCATAGCCTCGGCCAACCACGACGAGCAGGTCTTCCCGGCCGCCGACGAGATCATTCTCGACCGCTTCCCGAATCGCCACGCCGCCTTTGGCCTGGGGATCCACCGGTGTGTGGGATCAAACGTGGCTCGCGCCATGATCCAGCTGATGATCCGGCACACGCTGGAACGGATGCCGGACTTCGATGTCATCGAAGACCAAGCCCAGCACTACGGCGGACCCATCGTGAACGGCTGGATCACCCTGCCCATCCGCTTCACTCCTAGTCGGCCGCGCGGGACGGCTCCGCTCCCGGTGTGAGCGGGAGCGCGAGCCGGGAGCTCAGCTCTGACGGCTCCTCAGGCGGGCCAGCTCCGCTTTCATGTCGTCGGTGAGAGCGTCTTCATCGAGGGTGGTACGGAAACCGGGATCGTTCACGTAGAACTCGAGAAGGGTACAGCCTTCCGGGCCGGCTACCACCGGGCCATACATGGCCTTGGCCGGAAACCAACGCACCGTGCCGGCTCCGTGCCACTCACCGGCGATGTTGGACGAGCCTTCGACGACGGCGTCCATGAAGACGTCCTGGTGGTAATGGCGGGGGAGTACGGCGTGAGGTGGAAATCGGGTGACCAGGAAGAGAGGCCGGTTCGGGTCGCCTTCGTCGCCGAGGACGAACTTCTGCTGCTTCAGGCCGAACCCGACTTCAGGGAAATCCTCGACGTTGACGTACGACAGGACCTTGATCCCGTTCTCCAGCACATCCTTCATTTGGTTGCTCCCTCCCAGTCATGGTGGGTGCAGGATACTGGCCGAGCCGCGGCCGGGTACAGTTTGCCAGGTAACAGTTTGGCCGGTGTAGGCCAGCGATTCAGGCGCGCTCCCATTGGAGAAGCGTGTAGGAGTCGTGGTCCTCGAAGACTCCCGTTACCGGTTGTCCGATGACGACGTCGGCGAGCGGATCGCCCACGAGGTTGCCGAGCATGCGGACCCCTCCCGCGGCTGGGATCTCGACCAGCAATACCACGTAGGGGACGGCGGTCGAGAGCGCGGGTTGGGCGGGGTGCCAGACCCGCTCCCATGAGTACACCACCCCGACCGGGGGAACCTCCTCCCAGCTGTAGTCGAACGACCGGCAGTCCGGACAGAGATGCTCCGGCCCGAAGCGCCAGGCCTGGCACGCCGAGCAGCGTTGCACGACGAGCCGATGCTCGCCGAGCGCAGCCCAGAACGGGGCGTCGAGCCCGGTCGGTTCGGGGCGGGGGCCTCCTCCGGGCAGCACCCAAGTTTCCGAGCGGCTCGTCACGGCTCCCCCGTCCGGGGGACGGCGGAGCCGTCTGTCACATTGGTTCGCTCCCAAAGGTCGCTCACGGTTCCCCCGTCCGGGGGACGGCGGAGCCGTCTGTCACATTGGTTCGCTCCCAAAGGTCGCTCACAGGGTGTCCTCGCTTCCATAGACGACGTCGGATACGTACCCGACCATCGGGCCCCCGGTCACGGCCACGACCTTCGCCCCAGGGATCTGGTTGCAGGAGCTACCGCGCAACTGGCGGATGGCCTCGTTGTGTAAGCCGAACCCGTGCATGTACGCCTCGGCCAGGTTGCCTCCGCTGGTGTTCAGCGGCAGGGCACCCCCCGGAGCGATCAACCGCTCGAAGGCGAGCATGTCGTCGACCTCCTCGGCCGAGGCGAATCCGTGCTCCACCAGGCTCATCACCACCCCGCCGGTGAAATTTTCATATGACTGGACACAGTCGACATCCCTCGGCCCGATTCCGGCCATGGCCCACATTCGAGGAGCCACCGTCGAGAAGTTGGCGGTGGCATAGCGGGGCGCGTTGTGGACCGGTGCGATGAAGCGGCCGTCTGAGCCCTGGGCCGCACCCAACACGAAGACCGGGGCGTCGCTCATGTCGGGTGCTGCCTCGGCCGGGACGAGGATCATGGCCGCGGCGCCGTCGTTCTCCTGGCAGCAGTCGTACAACCGCCAGGGCTCGACGATCCAACGGGATGCATCGTAGGCCTCGCCGGTGAGGGGCCTACCGTTCATTACCGCCCGGGGATTGGTCTGGGCGTGGTGGTAGGAGGCCAACGCCACGGCCCGCTGGGCGGCCAGCCCACGACCCTGGTGGTCATGGACCCAGCGCTGGAAGCGCATGGCGTACTGCTGGGCGGGGCTCCCCAATCCGTATGGCAAGGTGAAGGCTGCCTCGTCGGTGACACCCACGCTTCCCGCTCTCACCTGGCCGAAGCGACCGAACTGACCCTGGGCCAGCGCCCGAAAGGCAACCACGCAGTCGGCCATTCCGGTGGCGATGGCCATGGCGGCGTTGCTGACCGCGCCCCCGACCCCTCCGCCGCCTCCTCCCCACACCATGGACGAGTAGCGCAACTCGTCTACGCCGATAGCTGATGCCAGCCTGCTGGGAAGGTTTCTGTCATTCGAGTACGAAGTGAACCCGTCGATGCGACCGGGGTCGATCCCCGCGTCCCGGCAAGCGGTCAAGATGGCCCGTAAAGCCAGGACGAACTCCGGCTCGCTCGCCTGACCGTGTCGCAAGTACTCCGTCTCGCCGATCCCGACGACAGCGGCCCTCCCCCGGAGGGTGCGTGTGTGTCCTGGATTCATGATTCCGACTGTAGCCAGCGAGCAGCGCCCGGGCCGAGTCCCCTCAATGCTCCGGGCTCGGATCCTAAAGATTCCAAGAGGGGGTTCTCCGCTCCCGGAACGCCGCCATGCCTTCGGCGGCCTCTTCAGAGGCGAACAACGACTTCGACAGGCGGCTCGTCTCGGCGAAGGCGTCGTCCCGGCCGAGGAGTGGAACGTCGAACACCAGCTTCTTCGCGGCGGCCAGCGCAACGGGTGCTCCGGCCGTCACTTTGTCCAAGAGAGCCTGGACGGACTCATCGAGGCTTTCCGACGGGACGGCTGACGTGATGAGACCTACCTCCGCGGCCCGGCGGGCGGGTATGCGCTCGCCGGTGAGGAACAGTTCGAGAGCGTCGCCGCGGCGTAGCTTGGGCAGGCACACGACGGAGATGATGGCTGGAGCGACGCCTATGCGAACTTCAGTGAAGCCGAAGCGGGCATCCTCGGCCGCTATCGAGAGATCGCAGGCGGCGGCCAGCCCGACGCCGCCGCCCATGCAATGGCCGGCGATTCGAGCGATGACGGGTTTGGGCAGGTCCTCGATCCGGCCCAGGAGCTCGGCCAGCTCGTAGCGGGCCGGCTCGTCCTGGGTGGGGCTGTCCCTCAGGTCCGCGCCCGCACAAAAGGCGGGTCCGGTATGAGTGATCACGAGCGCCCGAACCTGCGGGTCGGTGCCGGCCGCCTCCAAGCCGTCGCCCAGCCCGTTCAGAACCGCAGGTGTCAGAGCGTTCCTGGTGTCGGGCTGGTCCATGGTGATGACGGCGATCTTGTCGTCCACGCGGTAGCCAACTGCGCTCATCTGACGTCCCTTCTCAATGGCGAAAACCGAAACGGGCGCCCAGCGGGGGCCCGACATGCGAGTGATACGATATTGGAGAACCCAGATAGGCCCCTATTCCTCGGTTGCCCGGACTGCATCGGTTGGGTCGGGCGGTGCTTCGAAGGAGCGGCATGCCCGATCAATTCACCAGTCCCGGCCGGGCTGAACGGGCTGGGTCGCCGGGTCAGGAGGAAGTCCACGAGCACGCTACCCACGAGGTCTCCTTCGACGTGTCGCGCGCCGTGCGCGGTGCGTCGCAAGCGGTCATCGCAGGAAGTGTCGTGGTGCCACCCGCCGGAGTACCGGTCCGGCCGACGGTGGTCCTCGCGGTGCCAGGGGGCACTTATCCTCGCGCCTATTGGCACCCGAGCCAGACGGTGCTTCCGGGGTACAGCTTTTGCGATCATCTTGCCGCGGCCGGATACGTCACGGTCGCGGTCGACAACATCGGCACGGGCCTGAGCTCCCCCGCAGATGGGTTAGCAGGCACACCGGAGGTGTTTGGCGAGCTTCTTCACATCGCGGCCTGTGAAGCCAGGACCAGGGCTGCTGACGGCACGCTGGCGCCCGGTCTGGCGGCGATTAGCGAACCCGAGGTCGTCGGAATCGGGCACTCGCTCGGTGGGCGGATCACCATGTTGCAGCAAGCCGTGTGGCGGACCTACGACCGTATCGGGGTATTCGGCTACACCGCCCTGACTCCTCCCGACGCCCGTGATCAACCGATCGACGAGCGTGTTCAGAAGGCGCTGGAGGGTCTGCGGGCAGCCGCCGGGGTCGGACCGGATGCGGAGTTCGCGGAGATGCCCCGGGTGCCGCTTCGACCGTTCTTCTACGGTCCTTTTGTCAGCGAGGAGGTCATGTCTGCCGACGAGTCACTGGCCACGTCGATGGGCTTGCTCGCCGGCGCGTGCGCCAGCGTGTCCGGCTATGCCA
Source organism: Acidimicrobiales bacterium (assembly GCA_019241495.1). Lineage (GTDB taxonomy): Bacteria > Actinomycetota > Acidimicrobiia > Acidimicrobiales > Palsa-688 > JAFAWZ01. The sequence goes on from JAFAWZ010000199.1 coordinate 5,580, forward strand.
GCCGAGCAGCTTCGGAGATA
>JAFAWZ010000283.1 GCA_019241495.1 Acidimicrobiales bacterium
TCCCGCGCGCCGCGCCGGTGACTATGGCCACCCCCCCCGGTTCGGACGCCACGGACGTCACTACGGGTGTCACGACCACCTCTCGCGCGCCACGCCCAAGGCGGAGACCAGATCGGCCGCCCATTCGTCCAACAGCTGGGCCCCGGCTGCCTCCGATGCGCGGCGCGGATCGCCAAGCACCCCGTTGGCGCTGACCGCGCCCAGCCCTGACGCCACGAGCGCGGGCATCAGGGCATCCAGCGGTTCCAGGCAACCAGGCTCGGCCGCCTCGGAGCGGACGAGAGAAGGCGCCGCGGCCATCATCACTGATGTCTCGGTGAACCCGGCGTGGGCGTCAACCCCGGGGGGCGGCGACCACGCTGCCACCTGCCGGCCCTCGGACACGAGCACACCCACGGCCCGGCGCACCGGCCGGGCATTGCCGCCGTGCGTGGACACGAACAACACCCCGCCGAACCCCTCCGCCGACCGCCCCAGCTCGACGAGCACCGCCTCGAGCGCCTCCGCCCCGATCGACAGGGTCCCGGCGAAGCCGGCGTGCTCGCCGCTGGACCCGTAGGAGACGGGAGGAGCGACCAGAACCTCGGGTCGGGCCGCGGCGAGCCGCTCCGAGAGGGCCAGGGCAATGTCGGTGTCGGTCGACAGGGGGAGATGAGGGCCGTGCTGCTCGGTCGAGCCGACCGGCACGGCCAGCACCGATCCGGCCGACCGCGACGCCACGTCCGGCCAGGCCAGAGCGGCCATATGCGCCTCCTGCCCGGAAGTGCCCACGCCGGCCATGAGACGTCAGCGGCGGCGAGCCGACAATGACACCGGGACGGAGTGCCCAGGTCCAGGCGACGGGGCACCCCCGGCCGGCACCCCGGCAAGCAGCGCCTCGCCGTGGCCGTGCACGCATTCCGGATCGGGCCCATCGAGGGGCAGGCCGGTGAAGAACTTGGCCGCCATGCACCCGCCCTGGCAGGCGTCGTAGGACCCGCACGACGCGCAGGCCCCAGCCGAAGCCGGCTCCCGCAAGGATGTGAACAGGGCCGACGAGCGCCAGACCGCCGCGAAGCCCCCTGGATCGCGCACGCTGCCCGCCTTGAACTCGTCGTGGAGGACGAAGGGGCAGGCGTAAACGTCGCCTACCGGGTCGATGAGGCACACCACCCGGCCCGCCCCGCACAGGTTCAAGCCGGGAAGCGGTTCCCCCAGTGCGGACAGGTGGAAGAACGAGTCACCCGTCAACACGTCGGGATGGGCCACCAACCAGGTGTAGAGATCGACCTGCTGGGCCGCGGTGGGATGGAGGAGCGACCAGGTATCGGCTCCCCGGCCCGAGGGCCGGAGCCGGGTGAGCCGCAGCTGAGCCCGGTACGACAAGGCCATCTCCCACAGCGCGTCGAGCTGATCGACGTTTTCCCGGGTTACTACCACCGAGATCTTGAACGGCCCGAACCCGGCGGCGGCCAGATTGTCCATGGCCGCCCGGGCCGCCTCGTAGCTGCCTCTCCCTCGCACCGCGTCGTTGGTCGCCGCGTCGGCCCCGTCGAGAGATATCTGGACGTCGACGTAGTCCATGCCGGCCAGCTCGCCGGCGCGCGCCGGCGTCAGGGTCGAGCCGTTGGTGGAGAACTTGACGCCGACCCCTCGGGATACCGCATAGGCGATCAACGGGTAGAAGTCGCTGCGTATGGTCGGCTCCCCGCCGCCTATGTTCACGTAGAAGACCTGCATCTCGGCCAGCTCGTCGATCACGGCCCGGGCCTCGGCGGTGGACAGCTCCCGGGGGTCGCGCCGCCCCGAGGACGACAGGCAGTGGATGCACGCCAGGTTGCACCCGTAGGTCAGCTCCCAGGTCAGGCAGATTGGTGCCTCGAGCCCCCGCTTCAGCTGCTCGGTCAGCCCGGTGCGCCCGGCCGACCGGCCGGCCCGCCCTGATGAGCCAGCCGGCCCAGATGAACTAAGCGGCCCAGATGAACTAAGCGGCACAGACGAACTACGCGGCACAGACGAACTAAGCGGCACAGATGAACTCCGACTCTGCGAGCGACTGCAGGGCCCGACGGTAGGACCGGCGCGACTGTGCCGGTATGCACTCAGACAACGCCTCGTCGAGCGACGCGAACTCCCCCAACCGGCGCAGCAGGTCGGCCAGCTCCGGAGAACGCAGGAACGTGAGCCGGCGCGACCCGTAGTGGTAGGCCAACGCGCCGAACGGCTCGGCCCGCAACGCCACCTTGGGATCCAAGCAGTAACGGACCGTGCCGTCCAAGGACATCAGTAGACGCCGCACATCCCGTCGATGGAGATCTCCTCGACCAGAAGGTCCTCTTCTACGAGCTCTTGCCGGGCGAGCTCCTCGTGCTCGGAGGTCGCGTCGTGGAGCTGTGCCTGCTCGGGAGCACTGATCATGGCTGTCATGTTATTGCCCGGCCCTAGGCCCGCTGCCAGTCCTTCCACACCGGATCGAACCCGGCTGCCCGCAATGCGGCTGCCACCTGGGCCGGCGTGCGGGTGTCGGATATCTCGAACTGAGGCTCGGCGTCACTGGGCCCGGTATACCCCCCTGGCTCGGTGTGCGATCCGGCCGACATGGACGTGACACCGAGCGGCACCAGGCCGTCGCGCAGGGCCGGCGTCTCACGCGTCGAAAGGCTTATCCCGATATCGGGCAGGACGATGCGCAGCGCGCAAAGAAGCTGCGCGAACGAGCTGTCGTCTACCGGATCGGTCGGCGCGTAGCCACCCGCGGCCGGCCGGAGCCGGGGCAGCGCCACTTGCACCTCGCAGCGCCACCACCTCCGGGTCAGTGCCTGGGCGTGCGCCGCGAGGTGAATGGCCTCCGACCGCCAGTCTGGGTGCAACCCGAGCAACGCCCCGATTCCCAGCCGCCGCATACCCGCTTGCGCGGCCCGGTCCGGAGCGGCCAGCCGCCAGGCGTAGTTGCGCTTCTTGCCTTTCAGGTGCACCGCGCTGTAGGTGTCGGGGTCGTAGGCCTCCTGGTAGACGACCACCCCGTCGCATCCGGCTCCCGCCAACCGCCGGTAGGTGTCGCTGTCCCAGACCTGCACCTCCACGCTGACTTGGGCGAAGCTGTCCGCGACCGCGGCCACGCAGCTTTCGAGGTAGTCCTTGCTCACGATCCGGGCGTGCTCGCCGGCTACGAGGAGGATGTGCCGGAACCCCCGCCGGTGCAGCTCGGCCGCCTCGGCTGCCACCTCGGCCACGGTGAGGGTACGCCGGCGGATGTCGTTGCCGGCCGAGTACCCGCAATACGTGCAGGTGGACACGCACTCGTTCGAGAGGTACAGAGGGGAAAAAAGTCGGACCGTCGCGCCGAAGCGCTCCCGGGTCATCCGGTTCGCTTCGCG
>JAFAWZ010000208.1 GCA_019241495.1 Acidimicrobiales bacterium
CGCAGCCTCCCCCGTCGTTCCTGCCACGCCGTGCCCGGCTCGAGCGAGAAGTTCATGGCCAAGGCGCCGTCGCTCGGCGCGGACATGTACTTCTTGGACCTGGAGGACGCGGTGGCGCCTCTTGAGAAGGAGAGCAGCCGGCCGCGGGTGGTCAAGGCGATCCGTGAACAGGACTGGGGCGAGGCCGTCCTGTGCGTGCGGGTCAATGCGTGGGACACCAAATGGACATACGGCGATGTCATCGAGGTGGTGAGCCAAGCCGGGCCCCGCTTGGACGAGGTGATGCTGCCCAAGGTGCAGAACGCCGCCCAGGTCGTGGCCCTCGATCTCCTCCTGACCCAGGTGGAGATCAATCACGATCTTCCGCCGGGTCACATCGGCATAGAAGCGCAGATCGAGACGGCCCAGGGCCTGATCAACGTCGAGGAGATCTGCGCTGCCTCGCCCCGCCTCGAAACGGTCATCTTGGGGCCGGTCGACATGTCCGCGTCCATGGGTATGCCGTCATTGTCGGGGGGATTGCAGATCCCCGAGTACCCGGGCGACTACTTCCACTACGTGTTCATCAAGATTCTCATGGCCGGGCGGGCCAACGGACTGCAGGTGATCGACGGCCCGTACGTGAAGGTGCGCGACCCCGAGGGCTTTCGCGATTACGCCCGGCGCACCCAGGTGCTCGGTTTCGACGGGAAGTGGAGCCTCCACCCTGACCAGGTGCCCATCTTGAACGAGGTCTTCTCGCCCAGCCAGGAGCAGTTCGACAAGGCGTGGGACGTCGTGGAGAGCTACCGCCAGGCCACCGAAGGAGACCGCAAGGGTGCCGTCATGTTCGGCGAGGAGATGATCGACGAAGCATCGCGCAAGGTCGCCGTCACCCTGGTCAGCCGGGGTGAGCGGGCCGGGCTGAAGCGCAGCGCCAGCAGTTAGCGGCCGGGACAGGATTGAGCTGGCGAAGAAGAGGCGGCGGCCCTAGTCCCAAAAACGAAATATGTCTTGACCTGGCTAAGTGCCTGCGACCGGATTGAGTAAACGAAAAGGAGGCGGCGGCATCACTGCCATGTCGGAACAGTGGTTGGCGGCACTGAGCAATTTGACTCCAGGTGAGATGCCGCCGCCTCCTCTTCGTCCAAGTAGTCCGGCCGCAGGCGCTAGGCGACTGATACGGATTCCGAGGTCCGCCGCCTTCTTCGCTCAAGCGCTCCTGTCCCGGGCACTCAGCAACCGCCGGGCCACGACCTTGAGGGCCAGCGTCTCGTCGGCGCCCTCGAATATGGACAGGACCCGGGCATCGACGAAGTACCGGCTGACCGGGTACTCCTCGGCGTAGCCCATACCGCCGTGGATCTGCATGGCCTCGCGCGCCACCCATTCGGCCGCCCGGCACACGTAGGCCTTGATCATCGAGGCCTCGAGGGATCCTTCTCCCTTGGCCATGAGCCGGGCCACCTCGTACATGTACTGGCGGGCGGCGCAGATGATGGCCGACATGCGTGCCAGCTTCACCTGGGTCAGCTGGTAGTGGAGGATCGCCTGGCCGAACACCACCCGCCCCGTCGCGTAGGACAGGGCGGCCTCGTAGGCCGCCTGCATCACACCTACGGCCCGGGCCGCCGTCTGCAGCCGGCCGTTCTCGAAGCCTTCCATCTGGTAGTAGAAGCCCTTGCCCACGCCGGCGTCTTCGCCGATCAGATGATCCGCCGGCACCTCCCACCCGTCGAACGACAGCTCGTAGGAGTGCATGCCGCGGTACCCGATGGTGTCGATGGGTCGTCCCTCGAGCCGGCCACCGCCCGGCTGGGTCAGCACGAAGCCGCGCCCGTCCACCCGGTCCTTGGGTACGACGAACAAAGACAGCCCCCGATGGGCCAGCGAGCGGTCCGGGTCGGTGCGAGCGAGGACCATGAGCACATCGGCGCGGGCCGCGAAGGTCGACCAGGTCTTGGTCCCCGAGAGCGACCAGCCGCTCCCGGTCCGGGCCGCCGCCAAGGTGATCCCGGCCACGTCGGACCCGAAGTCCGGTTCGGTGACCGCCACGCCTGCCATCACCGACCCGTCGGCCAGACGGGGCAGCCAGTGGCGCTTCTGGGCGTCCGTGCCCCCCTTGAGGAGGGC
>JAFAWZ010000229.1 GCA_019241495.1 Acidimicrobiales bacterium
TGTGCTGCCGCAACAGGCCGGCTACGCACGCAGCCACCTCAGATCGGCAGCCAACTCCAATTTCCTCAACATTTTGATGGCTTCCGATCAGTGCGTCGTGTCGGATGACGCCTCTGTGCTGGTCACCGCTGATCTCTACCAGAGACCACCTCGGGGATGCCCCATCGTCGTGGATCCCTATGGAGTCTTCCTGGCCAGCTGGCCGGGCCATGAGCCGCCCAGCCTTAGCATGGGACGGGTCCCGATCGCCGTCTCGAACCAGGGCCCGCCGCCGCCATCGTTCGTCAACGAATGGGCTGCCTGGCTCGCCCGAGCCGATTGGGTGCTGCAACTGTCACAGATAAGCAGCTATATCCCCTGGACGCCACAGCTACGGACATGGTTCTCCCACGACTTTCATCTGGCGACCTCCCGCAGCGGGCTGTGGATTTACCACCACGTCAACTGGACGGTGCCGCCAGTCGATCGCTAGTCGGCCGCGGACGCCCGCGCTCGGTACAGCTGCAGTTCGTGACCTACCCGGTCCTCAGCAGATGAGCCACCGCGTCCATGGCCAACCGATAGCCGTGCCCGCCGAAGCCGGTGATGCATCCCGTCGCCACCGGAGTTATCACAGAAGTTCGCCGCCACGGCTCACGGGCATCGGGGTTCGAGAGGTGGAGCTCCACAATCGGCCCTTCGAAGGCCCGCAGGGCGTCGTGCAAAGACCAGCCGTAGTGCGTCAGCGCCCCTGGGTTGATGACGATGGCGGCGGCCCTACCGCGCGCCTCGTGTACGTGATCGATCAGAGCACCTTCGCTATTGGACTGGTGATGCTCCACTTCGAGCCCTAGCTGAGCCGCGGCCTTCGACGCGGCAGCTACGTGGTCCTCCAGGGTGTCAGCGCCGTATATCGCTGGCTCGCGGACACCGAGCAGGTTCAGGTTCGGTCCGGAGAGGAGGAGGACCAGACGGCCCTTGAGGTTTGTCATGGCAGGAACTCTTCGAGGGCGTCGATGACCTGACGATCGGCGATCCCATTGACCACATCCAGGCCGTGGGATCCGTCGAGGACGAAGGTGAGGCCGCCGGCCGAGGCCTTCTTGTCGCGGGCCATGATGCTCACCAGCTCGAGCGCATCGAGTCCGGGCGGAGGGCGGTTCGGGAGATCGTACGCGGACACGAGTGCCAGGTGCTCCGCGACGCGATTCGCGTCGATGCGGCCCAGCCGCTCGGCCAGCCGGGCCGCGAACACCAAGCCGATAGCCACGGCTTCCCCGTGGCGCAGGTCGTAGCGGCCTGCCGTTTCCAAGGCGTGAGCCAGCGTGTGACCGTAGTTGAGCAGGGCCCGTCGCCCTGACTCCCGCTCGTCGGACCCGACGATCTCGGCCTTGCACGCGACGCAGGCTGCTACTGCCTCGTCGAGCGGCATGTCCAGCAATCCAGGGACTCCGAGGAAGCGGTACTTGGCCATCTCACCCTGGCCGCTTCGGTATTCGCGGGGCGGCAGGGTGCCCAGGGTCTCTGTGTCGCAAAGCACGGCGGAGGGCTGCCAGAACGCCCCGACGAGGTTCTTTCCTTCCGGCAGGTTGACTCCCGTTTTCCCCCCGATGGCGGCGTCCACCTGACCGAGAAGGGTGGTCGCCACATGGATGACCGGGATCCCCCGGTGGTATATCGCTGCCGCGAACCCCGCCACGTCGGTGACCACCCCACCCCCGACCGCCACGACGACATCACGGCGATGCATGTCCCACCGGGCGAAACTGCGGCACAGGTCGTCGATGGTTTCGAGGTTCTTGGCTTCCTCGCCGTCGTCAATGAAGAAGGTGCGCTGCTCGATCCCTGTGTCTACCGGCCAGGGGATGGCCTCCTGGGTCACGATGGCTGCTCGTTCCGCTCGGATCGGGACAAGCTCGGCCAGTCTGTGACGGCATCCCGCCCCTACGAGGATCGGATAGGAGCGCTCTCCTAACGAGACGACCAGCTCCCTCATGCGGAAACCTCGCGTTCCCGTACTGCTTCTATGATGCCGTTAGCCACCTGGGCGGGCGACATCCGGTCGACGTCGAAGACCAGGTCTGCCAGCTCTGAGTAAATCGGGGCGCGTTCGCCCAACAGGCGGGCCAGGACGCTCGCGGGGTGGGCTTCGAGCAGCGGGCGCCCGGCGCCGCTCCCGACCCGCACCGACAGGGTTGCTGCTTCCGCTCTGAGCCAAACCACCAGGCCCGAGCGGCGGATCAGGGCCCGGTTGTCGGGATCTATCACCGCTCCGCCGGCCACGGAGACGACCGCCGGCCCGTCGGATGTGCACGCCTGGGCCAGTACTTTGGACTCCTCGGCGCGAAAGGCCGATTCACCGTCCTCTTTCCAGATCTCGGGCACGGTCCGGCCGGTCTGGCGCTCGACCTCGTCATCACTGTCGAGATAGGGCCAACCGAGACGGTCGGCCAGGAGGCGACCTGTGGTCGACTTCCCCACCCCCATCATGCCGATCAGGAGGACCCGGCCTATCCTGGTCACCGCTGCTCTTTGAGCGAGACGACGTAAGAGGAATGGTTCCTCAGCACCTCTGTCATCGAATCTCCGCCGAACTTGCGAAGAGCCTCGCCGGCGAGGGTCAGGGCCATCATGGTCTCGGCGACCACCCCCATAGCCGGAACGGCGGTCACGTCGGTCCGCTCCTTGAAGGAAACGGACCCCTCCTTGGTGAGGACGTCGACGGTCTTCAGGACCGGCCGGTTCAGGGTGGCAAGCGGCTTCATGGCGACCCTCGCCACCACCGGCTCGCCGTTGCTCATCCCTCCTTCGATCCCCCCGCCCCGGTTTGACTCCCGGCGGTAATCGGCAGAAGCCGCATCCCACATGATGGCGTCGTGAGCGCCCGATCCGCGCCGGCCGGCGACGTCGAGGGCGTCGCCGATCTCCACTCCTTTGACCGCCTGGATGCTCATGAGCGCCTGAGCCACGAGGCCGTCGAGGCGGCGATCCCAATGTACGTGACTGCCCAGGCCCACCGGAACGCCGTATCCGATGACCTCTACGACGCCACCCAAGGAATCCCCGGCCTTGGCTGCCGCCTTGATCTCCGCGATCATCGCGTGCTCTGCTTCTGCGTCGAAGCAGCGGACCTGCGATGAGTCCACCTCGTCGAGCTCCTCGGGCATGGGCCGGCGGGTCAATTTCGAAACGATCGGACCCAGCTGGACGACGTGGCTTACAATGCTCACGCCGAGAGGGCCGAGGAAGGCCTTCGCCACCGCCCCGGCGGCCACCCGGGCCGCCGTCTCCCGGGCCGAAGCCCGCTCGAGGACATCGCGAGCGTCCGTGAAGCCGTACTTCTGCATACCCGGCAGGTCGGCGTGCCCGGGACGAGGCTGATGGAGCGGTTTCTCGGGGCGGCCGGGGGCGGGGGACATCTCCTGCTCCCATTTCGGCCACTCGGTGTTCGCGATCTCGATGGCTACTGGAGCACCCAGGGTCCGACCGTGTCGGATGCCTCCCAGCAGAGTCAGCTCGTCGGACTCGAAGCGCATTCGGGGACCCCGGCCGTAGCCGAGGCGCCGACGGGCCAGCTCGGCCTGGATCTGCTCCGCCGTGACCGGTAGCCCGGCGGGCAGGCCTTCGACGATGACGACCAGACCCTTTCCGTGAGATTCGCCGGCGGTGAGGAAGCGGAGCACGGCCCAATGCTAACTTGACCGGCCAGGATCGATGGATGGACATCCGGACTGCCGCCGGCGTCAGCAGGATTTATGGCACTCCACATAACTGATCGAGTGCCAAGTGGTCTGTGAAGGGTCCAAGAAGTATGGAGGGCTCAGCCACTGCAGACGCTGGTCGTATGTGTAGAGTTCGTTGAAACCGTCGACCAGGCTGCCGCTTCCCCCGAACACGCCCTCGATGTCCATGAATGTGCCGGCGATGGCTCCATCGACCTTTAGGTTTCCCAGCACGCCACCCTGTGTAAAGTTGGCTGTCGCCATGGAATGTTTCACAGTTAGCACGGCAGCATCAAGGGTTACCGTGCACTGGGGCGGATTGGTGGAGTTGCGGCTCGTTATCCCTCCGCTGCAAATGCCATTGGCCATGTTGGTGGAATTGTAGTCCGCGGGGGCGTTGAACGTCGTCCCATTGTAGAAAGGCACGGTCCCGACGATTGTGTTGCCGCTGCTATCGATGGGATGGTTGATTTCGACGAAATTGTTCGCTATTAGACCGAGAACGTTTGTGCCGGTAAAGCTGCTATAGGTGATGTCCCCGGTGATGAAGGTGTCATTCGAGCTGGCTATCGTCAGTCCGCCGTTGAGTGTTCCCTGTACGAAGGCGTCGCCCTTGTTGCATCCGTCGTAGGTGCTGCTCAACCAAGAGAGCTGGGGAACGACACATGGTCCATAGTTCGGATCGGCGGGAGAGGCAGGTATATCCTGAACATAGATTACACCGTTAGGTGGCAGTGGAACGGTCTGGGGATTACTAGCATTGGCCGTGTTGTAGCACCATGCGTTTGTCGACTTTGTGTCAGGGCTGAGAACTGTCATGTTCGTGCCTTTCAGTGTTATCGAGGTTGGGCCGGTGTAAAGACAGCCATTCCCGGCTT
>JAFAWZ010000327.1 GCA_019241495.1 Acidimicrobiales bacterium
CGACCGCGATCTGCACGGCCGCGGGCAGCAGGCGGGCTCGGCTCAGCCGGTCCGGGGGCTCGTCGGCGAGACAGCCTGCAATGATCCGTCGCGCTTGATCGAGGTGGCCTTGGGCTAGCCGGAGAAGGGCGGCGCCGGCGCACGCACGGCCGCACAACTGTTCGGCGCGGGCGAAGGCCTCTTCGGCACCGTCGAGGTCCCCCAGCCGGCGACGAATGTCCCCCACTTCGGCGAAGGCGGAAACCGCGTTGGGCAGGTGACTACCGAGCAGCTCGTCACAAGCGCGGGCGGCCTCACGTTCAGCCTCTTCGAGCGCCCCGCGACGGTCGAGCACCACCGCCCGATGGACCCGGCAGATACCAGGAAAGATGGCCAAGGGATACCGGGCTGCCCATGTCGCAGTGGCGTCGGTCCACTCTGCCGCCCGGCGCAGGTCTCCCAGCTCCTCGCAGGCGCTGATCATGCTGCAGTAAACCTTGCCGGTCGAGTAAGGACCGAGCCGACCCTCTACCGCCAGCAGCATGGCTTCGTCGAGGTGGCACAGACCCTCCGCCGGTCGGGCGGCGTCGATGAGTACCCGGCCCAAGGTCTGTAGAGCCTCGGCTTCGAGATCGGCCGACGCCAGAGCTCGGCCCAACACCCGAGACCGCTCGGCCAGTTCCGCGGCCTGGTCGAGACGCCCCTGGCCGTGGGCAATCTCCGCCTCGCGCAACAGCAGGGCGCCGTACTCGACGCAACCCGTGTCGCCCTCCAGAGCCCGGCGGGCTCGTTGCAGCCAGCCTGTTCCGGCCGCGGGACGTCCCCGCAAACAGTGGTCCTGGTAGAGCCACACCGCGCACATGGCGGCCCGGCGGTGCTCTCCGAGCGATTCATAGAGACCGTGGGCCGCTTGACGAGCGTCGATGCTCTCCTCCACGCGCCCGAGCCACCAAGCCGAGTCCGCGAGCAGGTCGAGCCGCTCCGCCTCATGGATCGGCTGGTCCCACGACAATCCTTGCAGAAGCTCATGGCAGGCCTGCCAGTCATGGCTGCGGCCAGCGTCGCGGGCGCAACGTAACGCGTCGGTCGACGTGCTCTCCGGTTCTGGACGACCTGAAACGGCCCCGGTCACCTTGCCCAGGCTAGTGACACGCGACCATTGGCAGCGTCGCGCTCTTGGACATGTGATCCCTTTTGGCTATGCGCCGGCGGGCGTACCTCGGAGCATTCCCTTGACCCCATCGGTAGTGACAGGCTCGCCTCCCATGGTCCACTGACCACTTGCGACGTCCTGGATGACCACCCACGTCACGCCTCGAGCGGGCTCACCAACCGTGTCGGCAAGAACGTCGGTGAAACCTTGGGCGATCGCTTGCTTCTGCTCCCGGCTCAGCACACCCTCCATAACCTTGACATCGATGATCGGCACTTTGCTCTCCTTCACATGGCGCGGCCCAGGCCCGTCCCGGTCCGATTCTCATCGTCGGCGAAGACGAACCGGCGATGCATCGGACAAACTCAGCATTCAAAGGGCGCTCATCTGAGCCGACGATGAGGTATCCGCCCCATTCCCACCCACCAGTCACTGGGGCGATCGTCCGATGCGACTACGTCCGCTGCGGACCAAGATGGTTGCGTGGATCAAACCGGACGGTCAGACGCCGCCGCTCGCCGCATCGCCAAGCTCATCGAGATGGGCCGCGACCGAGAAGCCGCGGAACTGGCCGTCACCCCCGAGCATCTCGCCACCTATCCCGCACAGCCCACCCAAGGAGAGCCAATGCAAGTACTCGATCAGCTTGACCAGCTCGGGCCGCTGCTGGCCGGCGTCGTCGGTGGAATCCGACCCGATCAATTGGCCAACCCGACGCCCTGTGCCAAGTTCACCGTACAAGGAGTGCTGGAGCACATGATCGGCGGGGCGACCAGGTTCACAGCCGCGTTTTGCGGCGTCGAGCCCAGCCGACCGGACCTCAGCGACGTGCTGACCAACTTCGGTCCGACCTTGACCGGCCTCACCACGGTCATGCACGGCCCTGGCGCCCTGGGCCGCACCATCGCGGCCCCCTTCGGCCAGGTACCGGGAGATACCTTTGCCCGCTTCGTCGTCCTCGACGGCCTTGTCCACGGATGGGACCTGTCCACCGCCACGGGTCAGCCCTACCACCCCACCGACGAACTGGTCACCGAGGTGCAAGCCTTCGCCGATCAAGCGGTCGAGCCGCTACGCGACGGCGACACCTTCGGGCCTGCCGTCCAGCCGCCGCCATCGGCCACGCCCATCCAGCGCCTCGCAGCCTTTACCGGACGCAAGCTGGTTTGAGGTGGCGTGAAGGCACCCCCTAGTGGCTATGGAACGACGCCTCTACTGAGCAGAGCTCACCATCGACTACCCGAGCATCCAGCTCCGGTACGTCCGCGCCTAGCTGGCGGACGGAAGGGACCGCGAGCACACACAACACCTCGACTGCCATCAACACCGCCGCCGCGTACAAGGTGGTACGGACTCCGATGGCGTTCGCCACGGGGCCGGCCAGGGCGTATCCCACGGGAAGCAAGGCGATCGAGCCGAACCAATCGTACGAGCTGACCCTGGATAGGACTTGCTGCGGCACCTGGGCCTGCAAGGTGGTGTCCCACAGGGTCCCGAATAGAGCGAATCCCCCTCCCCCGATCGCGGCCACAAAGGCGATAGCCGGTACAGGTGCGGCTGCCGCGAGAAGCGCCGGTAGTGGTACGAATCCCATTGTTGCCAACGTGGCTGCAAGCAGTGGTCGACGGGGCCGATACCGAAGAGCGACGAGCCCACCAAGAAGCGCACCGATCCCGAACGCCGACAAGATGACACCCCACGACCCGGCGCCTCCGAGGTGGGTCTTCGCTACGACCGCGCCGAGGACGATCACAGGTGCGTACACTGTCAGGTGCCAAAGGCCAAACTCTACGACGATCACCCACAGCCAGGTCCTCGAGCGAAATTCTCTCCACCCCACATGGAGGTCCTTGAGCAAACTCGCCCTTTCCCGAACTGGTGAGAGTGGTGCCCGCATCAGGGTCATGAGGAGCGCGCTGACTATGAAACTGCCCGCGTCGACGGCGATCGCCGGTCCTGGGCCGACTGTAGCCACGAGCACCCCAGCCAGGGCCGGTCCCGCGATCGAGCCGACCGACCAGGAAAGGTTCTGCAGGGCGTTGGCCTGAGTCAAGGTCTCACCCGTAAGCAACTGCGGCAGCAGTCCCGTAATAGCCGGATTGAAGAACGCTGCCCCGACTCCCCAGACCGCTTCCAGCGCTACCAGCTGCCACAGCTGCCAGTGGCCTGAGATGAACAGCACAGCGACAGATCCCTGGACCGCCGCACGCAAGGTGTCGGCGGTCAACATCATCCATCTGCGCGACAGACGATCAGCCAGAGCTCCACCGAGAAGTAGCAACAGAACCATCGTGGCCGTGCCCGCACCGAGCACGAAGCCGACTTGGCGCGCCGTCCCACCGTGATCGAGGATGCCGAAACTGATCGCCACTGGGGTCATCTCATCGCCGACCAGGGAGAACACCTGACCTGCGAAGAGAAGGCGGTAGTTCCGCTCGCGAAGCGCAGCAAGGCGCTGAGGCAGGCGCATCGGGTCGACGCTACGTCGCGGGACCCTCAGTGGGCACACACATTTTCGCATCTCGCCATTCCCGAGCTGCACAGCATCGAGCCGTCTCAGAACGAGGCGTGAGAAGTGGTCGGCCCACCGAACCTATCGTCGGAAACGACTGGACAGGGAGCGCTACCCGTGCCGATCCCGCAGCCGGTCTATCAATCGCCGATCTCTCTTGGTCGGCCTCCCAGCGGAGCGGTCCCGCACCAAGCCCGGAGACGCCAGAGCGGTGGGCGGACGAGGAGGGCTGTGGTCGCGGTAGCACTCCGCCGCCCGCGCCGCGCCCACCCTTTTGTCGATCACCTCTGCCACCTCCAATACCCGGTCCCGGCCGTCCACCCTGATGGTGACCACATCTCCCACCCTGACGGTGGTCGCAGGCTTCGTCACGGCCCGGTTGACTGACACATGCCCGCCCTTACACGCCTCCGTGGCAACGGTGCGGGTCTTGAAAACCCTGACCGACCACAGCCACCGATCCACTCTGGTGCTGTCCACTCGGTCAGTCTGCCAGCAGCCGATCCCCCCTTGCGATGGACTAGAAGGCTCGACGAAGACGGCCGAGCTTCGTTTTGGGGACTGGAGGCCATGCCGGCTGTGCTCACCTCGGACGTCGCTGACTCGTTCGATCAGCTGCTTCGTGGCGTGAAGGAGAGATGCACCGAGATCTGCGCCAGGGCGCCGACGCAGCCGGCCCCGCCGACCACGAGCAGCCCGTCGCGTAGGAGCGTTCCTGGGAGCAGGTCGGCGAGCACGAGCGGTGTGCGGTTGGGCAGCGCGACGGCACCGGTCATTTGGGGGGAACCTCCTGGCGAGTCACGATTGGCGTGACGATGGCATTGGACCCAGCAGATAGGCATTTGGTTCCAAATCGGTTCCGAAGCTCATCTCGACGGCAGAATGACGTGGTGAAGATCACAGACACCTCTGCGTTTCTCCTGGGAACGTGGGGTCTTGATCGCCTGATCGAGGACCACCAATCTGGGAGTTGCGGATCGTTCCGGGGGACCGCCGATGTCGTAGCGGTCGACTCCGAGCACGCCGGCGTGTCAGTCCGTCGAGCGCACTACGACGAAACGGGGGAGCTCCGCTTTGGTGCCCACACCGGGCCGGCATCTCGACATCTAGAGTTTGTGATCAGGCTGGCCAGCAATGTCGTGATGATCCACTTCGCAGACGGGCGGCCTTTCGTCGATCTTGACCTTCGAAGTGGCAGATGGCAAGCATTCACCACTGTGGCGCCGACTGCTACCAACTCACCACCGTCGTGTGGTCACAAGAGATCGTGGAAGAACACTGGCACGTCCGGGGTCCCACTACTAGCTACGACGCCGTCACGACCTTGACGCGTCTCCATTCGCCTTAGAGGCTGGCGCAAAACCTCTATGTGACGCGTTATCCGCACTATTTGCGGTTAACGCGTCACAAAGCGCGATTGTGGTCACAAAGACGCGCCCTCCGGAGAAGACGGGGAGGGAGGAGGGGGATGGGGAAGGGCCGCCAAGGCGATACGATCCGACCCGCGCCCAACCGGTCCGCGCCAAGCCGGCTGGACTGAGTGAGACCGGCTCAGGCAGCCATGCCCACTTCGGCTGTGCAGTACCGGCAACGGACAGCCGCCTTGGGGATCTCGCTCAAGCATTGCGGGCAGGGTCGTTCCGTACCCTGAACACTCCGCTCCCGATGCAGAAAGTCAAACTGGAGAAGTCCAGCTTGTGCTTCCCCGGGATGGCCAGAAGCGAGAGTATGAGATTCACCACATCTTTGATGATGGCGCCGAAGAACATCGCGATCACGACCGCAATGGCTAGGTCATCGACTGCGTCAGCAGCCGGTTAGATCACGCCAGCGAGAAGGAGCACGGCAGCAATCACCACAACGGCCGCGAAACCGAGCGAGACCATGACGAACGGGGGAAGGTCCCGGAAGTTCCGTTCGGGCGACGGGACCGAGCTTGGCGCCCAGCTCCGGGAGGAACCGAAGATGTCGCCTACATCTCTGGTGGTCTCGTCAGCCGGCTTCGAGCGGCCTTCTCTGACCTCATTGGCAGCTTCGGCGGGGACGGGATCTAGGAAGATCGGCTTGGGTGCCCCAGATGATGTGCCAGAAGGTGAGCCAGAAGAATTAGCCGGAGGAGCCGCCCGGTCGGCAGGTGGCGGCGCCATCGACCCGGGCTGGCCTCGACCCGTCGCGCCCGGCGCCACCACGTTGCGCACTGCCGGGGCCGGTGGAACAACGGACGGGCGGACCGGATCGGCCGGCATGGAGGGCCGGTCGTTCGTGTCGGCTGGATGACTGGCAGGGAGCAAGGGAGGGAGCAAAGGCCGGGCCGGTCGTTCGAACCCGGCGACATGCACTGACGGCGGGCCCTGGTACTGGCCCCGTTCACCCGGTCCCCGTTCACCCCGGCCCCGCTTGGCGCCGGGCCCGTCCCCGGGATGCCGCTCCGGGATCGGGACCTCAGGCTCGTCGCCAGGTGCATCCGACCAGCCCGCGTCGCCCCAAGCGACATGTGAAGTGGCGGGCCAGCCCTGGGCCGCCTCCAAGGACTGGAGGGCGCCGGCAAACTCCAAGGCGCTGCGGGGCCGGCCCTCCGGCTCCTTGGACAGGGAGGTTTCGAGCAGGTCCGACAGGTCGAGAGGGATCTCCTCTGAATAGAGGGGCCGGACCGGGTCCCGGAGGACACGGAGGATCACCGACGCGGGGGCCTCGTTCTCGAAGGCGGCGAACGGCGCTCGGCCGGCGAGGAGCTGGTACATCGTCGAGGCCAAGCCGTAGACGTCCGTGGCCGGCGACAGGTGATGACCCTCGAGCATCTCGGGCGCGGCATGCAGGGTCGTGAACCCGAATACCCCTACTGTCGCCTGGGCGGATGCCTGGAGGGCCGCGACGCCGAAGTCCGCCAGCGCCGGCTCGCCAAAGCTGGTGATCAGGATGTTCTGGGGCTTCATGTCGCGGTGGAGAAAGCCGTGGCGGTGCGCCGTCTCCAGCGCCCCTGCGATCTTGATGCCGATCTGAGTGGCCTCCTGAGGTCCCAACGGACCGGAGGTCCGGATCTGGTGGGACAGGGAATGGCGGCACAGCTCCAGTACGAGCACCGGTCTGCCGTCAGGCGTCTGGAGCGGCCGGTAGAGGGTCACGATGTTCGGATGGTCACTGACCTTGGCGAGAGCTTGGATCTCGCGTTGGAACGTCTCGATCAGATGGGGGTGGACGGTATCCACCTTCAAGACCTTCAGCGCCACCTCCCGGCCCGTCTCGACCTCCTTGGCCCGGTAGACGGTGGCAAATGCGCCGCCTCCGATCTCGGTGAGGTCGGTGTAGCCGGGCAGCAGGCTGGGTGAGGCCTCCGGGCGCGTCCGACGCCTTACCACGCGAGGCACTTTCCTACCGTTTCCCCGGTCGGCGCGGTGCCGAGCCGACCAGTACCGAGGCACGAAGCCTGTCACGGCCCGCCAGGCCTCTACGGACCTGACGGCAGACGGATCTCTGGACCTCCCATGCCTGGCGGGCGGTGTCGTGCTCCGGAGGGTTCGACATCGAGAAGACGGCTCGCTCGGCCACCCTGCCAACCTCCTCGACCGCTTCGAGCACATCGGGGCCGAAGCACCCGGCCGCTTCCGCCGCGACCTCGCGCCCGGTCGATCCGGGATCGGGCTGGAGCCCTGAGCGGGCCAGGCCGTCGAGCAGCTCCAACCAGGCACCGACAGCCAGCTCGGCGGGGTCGCTCGATCGGCGGGCCCAGCGCCGCCGCCAGCGCCGCACCGCTGCCTGGCCCGGGCCGGCCATGAGGCCCGCCACGATCAGCCCCGCCACTACCGCCAGTACGAGCACCCAAGCCGGGGCGGGGTGGGAACGAGGCACCCTGATCGGTGCGGCGGGGGCCAGCGCATGCCCTCCGGCGTTGGTTGGTCGCGGTACGACGTTGGCCTGGCGAGGGGGCACCGTGGCCGGCGGCGCCTGCACCGACTCGGGGGGTGGAGTCGCCACGCCGGTAACCCGGTCCGGTGTCGCATCGGCGACGACCCAACCCACGCCAGCGACGGGGATCTCGACCCAAGCCCAGGCCTGACGGCTGGTTACCTGGTACCGCCCGCGTGGCACCGTCGCCGAGCCCGAAGCCGGTGCGATGCGGAAACCGGTCACGACTCGGGAGGGTACGCCGAGATAGCGGGCGATCATGGCGACGAAGGTGGCGAACTGCTCCGGTGAGGCGGCCCGATTCACTGTGACCGCGTTGATGACCTCCGACAGGCTGGTACCCCCGATGTGGGCCGAGGTGCCAGGTGAGGAAGGAGCGAGTGCCGGATCGATGCGCCGGTCGTTATCTCGAAGAGCGGCTACGACGGCTTGGAGGAACGACAAAGTGGGCGCCGGCCGCTGACCAGTCAAAGCGGCGACGTAACGAGCCGTGGTCGCCAGGTCGGGGGAAGTATCGGGCGGCAGGGAGAGATCCGTAGCGGTCGACGTAGACCCCAACGCGTCGACCGGCGGAAGCAGACCCAACGTGGCGTTCGGGGTATCCGACACCACGGTATAGCTAACCAGACCGGGGTTGGATCCCTGGGGGACGAGCATGCCGGTCGAGGGGTCGGTCGCCACGGCAAGCCCAGACACATGGACCGGCCGGTCCAGGGCGGGCAAGAGTGGAACCGGAAGCACGGCTTGTGATGTCACTTGCTGTGTAATTTCTCCGTGATCGGTCGAAAGCCTGGTGGGACCTGGAACCCGCCCACCGGTCGGGTCAAATTTGCCCTCGAGGCGCCACACCGCACCGTCATAGGAATGCAGTACCGCCACGGCCAGGTAACCGGTGGAAGGAGCGCTCATGTCAACCGTCAGCTCCGGTCGAGGGCGGCCGCTGGGGTCCCCATCGCGGAGCTGGGCCAGCGCGTCAACAGGGTCGGTGACCACCGGCGCGAGTGTTGGCGGCGTCCGGTGCACCGACGCCGGGCGACGGGTGAGCGCCGGGACATCGGGAGAAACCGCCCACGCCAACGCCGCCACCGCGCCGACCGTGGCCAGGCCGGCAGTGAACGGTCCGTAACGGGGCGACCCCGCCTCGTCACCTGACCGGGCCGCGTCCGTGGGCTGCAGACGCGGCCCCCGCAACGTCGCGCGATGCCGCTGACAGAGAGCGGCCGCACCGAGGACAACCAAGAGAACCGGGCCCGCCGCGTCATCGCGATGGGGAGCGGACACCGACGCGCCGTAGCAGACGACGAACAAGCCGATCGGGAGGACCAACAGCAGCTTGGACCCGCGCGGGCCGCCCCGAGCCAACAGCTCGCCGGCCACCGCGGCACAGATCCAGGTCACAACGACCTGGCTGGTCAGAGCCGCCACTCCACCCCCGAGCGGCAGTGTCTCAGTGAGGATCCGGTTCGGGCCGTGGAGCAGGTGCGCATAGGCCAGCGAGGGATGAAAGCCGGACAAGACCAGAAGAAGGAGAGCCAGCCCGGCCAGCGAGATCAGGTACGAGCCGACGGCCGACCAGCGCAGCAACCGGCCGACCGAGAACGCGATCATGACCGGGCCGATGGCAGCCAGGGCCAGCAGGGGCTCACCATCGGTGGCCTGGTAGGCCCGCAGTGCCGGGAGGGCGGCGACGAACAGCGCCATCCCGACTATCAGGGCCATGACGGCGTCGTAGGCGAACGCCCTCCTCACCCGAACACCGCCGTGTTCAGCATCACCGGAACACCGCCGTGTCCAGCATCACCGGAACACCGCCGTGTTCCATCGCTGGGCCAGCTCGTCGGCGGTGGCCGCCTCGACAATGGTCAGACCCGGATGGACCGGCACCCGGGCCGGACGGCCGACCATGGAGACCACCACCACCCGATCGAAGCGTCGGCGCAGCGAGGCCACGGCCGGGAGGGCGGCCTGGTCTATCACCCCGGTGACGACCACAACCGCCGTACCGCCCCGATCACGCCTCAACAAAAGGAGCTGCGACTCGAGCGACCCGGTTTCGTTCGGCTGGACCTCTGTGAGGTAGTCGACGATCGACTGTGGGTCATGGTAGGCAGGGCCGCCGAGCCGGTCTCCCGCCGTGGTCCGCAACTGGACCGGCGCCTTGCCAACGGACAACGAAGAGATCACCGACGCGGCGACGTCCACCCCCTCCTCGAAGGTCTCGGGCGAGTACCGCTTCGGGTCGACGTCGAGCAGGACCACCGTATAGGACTGGGCGGTGTCTACGTTGTGGCGCACGACGAGCTGACCGAGCCGGGCCGTGGAGGGCCAATGGACCATGCGGAGGTCGTCGCCCACGACATACTCCCGCAACCGGTGAAATGTGACGCTCCCCTGTGGGGAGGTGTCGCTCGAGGGGCCCTCCAACGTGCGCGACTCGCCTGTGTCCAGCACTCTCAAGTTCAGCAGTCGGGGATGGACGGCGATGCGTTGCGGATCGCCCATGCGCCGGACGGACCGCCACAGCCCGAACGGGTCTCCTCTCGGCATCTCCACCGGCCCGATGTCGAACACCCCCCGCCGCGAGGTGGGCAAGCGATAGGTCCGCAGGTCCTCCTCGCCCCTGCGGAGGCGGGGCAGGCGGGCCCTTATCAACAGGTCTCCGAGGCGTTGCTCGATGGCGAGCGAAGCGACGGTACGCCGCGACAGGTTCGTCACATGGATCACGGCAATGGCAGGCAGGCCCTTCTCTACCCGGGGTGGCTCCACAGCACGCTCCAGGCGGACCCGCGGCCGGCGCAGGACGTAGATAGCCGACCCCACGGCCAGGGCCACGATCCCGCACCCGAGTACGAAGGACGGACGCCAGTGCGCGACGATGCCCAGCACCGACAGGGCCAGGCCCACCCCGAACGCACCGACGCCCAGGCCGGTCAACGAACGAGCGTCCTTGGCACCGGAACGGCCTGTAAGGCCCGGGCGACGACTTCCGCCGGGGTCCTCCCCTGGATCTCGGCGTCGGGACGGAGCAGGATCCGGTGGGCGAGAACCGGCTGCGCCATGGATTTGATGTCGTCAGGAGTGACATAGGAGCGGCCGGCACCGGCCGCGACCACCCGAGCCGCCCTGAGGAGGGCAAGCCCGCCGCGCGGCGACACACCCAGGCGCACCTCCGGCAAGGAACGAGTGTGGGAGCACAGCGAGACTATGTAGTTCTCTATGGCGGGAGCCACGTCCACGGTTCGCTTGACGTACTCGATCATCTCAAGCAGCTCACTTCCTGTCATAATAGGTGACAGATGTAGTACGGTGGCCTCGTCCTTCTCGCTGCGCAGCACCTGGGCCTCCGCTTCGGGACCCGGGTACCCGATGTCGATGCGCATCAAGAAGCGGTCGAGCTGAGCCTCCGGCAGGACGTAGGTACCCTCGAGATCGATGGGGTTCTGGGTGGCGACCACCACGAACGGCCGCGGCACTCGATAGACGGTCGCATCCGTCGTGACGGTGTGCTCTTGCATCACCTCGAGCAACGCCGACTGGGTCTTGGGCGAAGCCCGGTTGATCTCGTCAGCGAGCACTATGTTGGCGAACACCGGCCCGGGTCGGAAGCTGAACGCGGACGTCGCCTGGTCAAAGACCGACACTCCAGTCACGTCGGTGGGCAGGAGATCGGGGGTGAACTGGATACGGTTCCAGGTCAGCGCCACCGACGCCGCGATGGCCCGGGCCAGGGAGGTCTTACCCACGCCGGGGACGTCCTCGATCAAAAGGTGGCCTTCTGCGAGCACACAACTGAGGGCCGCTCTCACGACCTGGTCCTTACCTTGGACCACCCTGCTGACGTTGGCCACCAAACGGTCGAAGCGTTGGGCGAAGCCGTCCATCTCGGGATTGCCGTCCATCTCGGGATTGCCAATCATGGCTTGGAAGCTTCCTTTCTACGCAGGCGCCGCAGCAGCGGGGCGCCGGGCCAGATCAGTACCAGACCGCCAGCCATCCAGCCCAGCGAACCGCTGACCGGAGGCTGGCCCCCGGGGACAGTGCCGGTGGACGCTGTGGGCCGCGTGGTCGTGGTGGCAGTGGTGGTCGTCGTCGGGGGGGTGCCGTGGGAGGGAACCCCGGCGTCTATCGGAGGGGCGGACTGGCCGAGGTAGCTGTGCCGTACGGTGATGTCGACTCCCGCCGGGTCTTGACAGGTCAAAGGCAGGGCGATCACGTAGGGGAAGACTGGATGATGGGCGGCATCCACGGGGACGGCCTGGGGGGCCACGGCGCACAGGTCGACCGCGCCCGGGTTCCGAGAGGCGGCGGACACGGACCAGCCCTCCCCCGCGAGCGTCCCGGGGGTCGTGGGATACACGCCCAGCTGGTCGTACTTCTGGGTGTAGCTCACGGTGAAGGCATAGGCGGGCTGGGGCAGGCCGATGGTGAAGCCGGTGGTGAGAAGGGGCGAGGGCCCTCCGTAGGGGTTGGGGGTGGCGCCGTAGGCCAGATCGAGGCTCAATGTGCACGATCCGCCGTTCTGGGCCAGGTCCATGGCCTCGGTGAACGTCCCCGCGCTCAGGGCCGGTTGAGGATTCGACAGCGCCACCTGGGTCGACCCGCACTGCAAGACGATGTTCTCGGGCTCGACCGGACCGCTGGGCAGGTCGGCAGGGAAACCTACGGTGATCGACCCGACGTTCGGGTCGCTGGGATCGACCGAGGGGGTGACGGACATCCCGCCGATCAGGTCGGCCGGCCAGGCGAGGGTCTGGGACAAAGGTGGCCCGGTGATGGTCACGCCGGCCTCGGGGTGACCCGCCGGGTAGATGTCGACGCTGGTGGGGTACTGCTGCCCGGGAGTCAATCCCGGGAACGTCGCGCTCTGGGCGGTCGTCGGGCCCTGCGTCTGCCCACCGAGGTGGTACACGAACTCGGTTTGGGACGGCTGCAGCCCGAACGCCTCGACCGGGTTCCCGCTCGGGACCACGGTGAGCACGCCCTTGATGGCCTGGCCGTCTCGCAGCCCCTGGACACCCAGGGTGATGGCGGAGGGGCTCGGCGGCCGCCACGCTTCGGTGCAGCTGTGGTCGGGAGTCGGGCTACCGGTCAGACCGGAGATCAGGCTGCCCTGCACCGTGAACGAGAGGGCCTCGCCGAGCAAACCCAGGTCGTCGCTGTTGATCGTGACGGAGCTCTGGTTGCCCGGAACCTGGATGGCTGGAGGCGTGGCGACGTAGCTGCCCGAGCACGCCGCACCGATCACCGTCCATTGGGCCGCGGGCACCACGCAGTCGGGGTGGTCCGTCTCGATGCAGGGCACCCACGAGACGACCCAATCGCCTTTGCCGTCCGCCTGGGTGGTCACCGACAACGGCGCGTCGGGCCCTCGGGGGCTGGTGGTGAAGGTGACGGCGGTCGATTGGGTCGACTGGGCGTTGATGTAGGCGGTCACAGTGGCCGCGTAGGTGGTCGCCGGGCGCAGGCCGTTGAACAGGTACTGGTTCTGCCCGTTCACCACCTGAATCGGCTGGCCGGGCTGGTGGCCGCCGGACAGGGCGGTGACGTGCACCGCCCAGGAGGTCGGCTCGCAGTCGGACTGGTCGAGCAGCTCGTAGGACCAGCCGATGAGCGCGGCGCTCGACGAAACCGAGATCGACGTGACCTGCGGGGCATACGGTTTCTGGGTCGTGTTGGCACAGGTCACCTGCTTGCTGACCGGTTGCACCACCGGCACCGAAGGAGCCGGGGGCGACGGAGTCCCTGGAGTCGTCGCCGGGGGGGAGATGTTCACGTCGGCGGGTCCGGTCGTCGAAACGGCGACGGCCTGGCTCTTGTCGATGAGCACCGGCGGGTGGGTCCCATCGGTGAACACGACCACCGCCTCCAAGCTCTGGGGGTTGTTGAAGACCACCCGAGGACCGTCGACCAATACCTCGGCGCCCTGAAAGGTCGCTTGCTCGCGTGAGGTCAGGGCCGGATAAGTGGACGCGCCCCGCACGGGCGCCATGTGGCCGTTGGCGGTGTCGATGGCCCACAGGCTGGGCTGGCCCGGAGCAGCCTGGTCCAGGGTGTACAGAAAGCCGTTGGAGAGCACCGGTACGACCGGATCGGCCGCCCCTCCCAGGCCGGCCAAAGGGTACGGTCCCGAGATCCTCGCCGAGCGGCTGACCCCGAACAGGCTCCACCCCGTGGGGTTCTGGGCCACGAACCACAGCTCTCCAGTCCCTCCCCCGACCGGGAGGATGCGGGAGGCCAACCGGGTGAAAGGGACCTCGACGAGGTCGCGCCCCGGCTGGGCGGCGCCGTCGAGCAGGCGAACGTGCCCCGGAGCGGCCAGGCCCGCCACTTCGGACCCGACCTCGAGGGCGTCGGCCCCACACCGGGCCGGCTCGGCGATCGGGTCGGCCGCAACCAGTCCCTGAGAGCTGGTCGGGGCCGGATCGAGCCGGACCACCGAGCAATGCTCCCCGGAGCCGACGAGCACCCAGAGGGCGGCCCCCTCGACTGCGGCCGAGCCCGCTTGGAGCGACACAGGTCCCCCTAGCCGGGCAAAGCCGAGCGGCGCGACCGAAGCGGGGGCGCTGCTGCGAGTGGACTGCATGTGGGCCGCGGCGTTGACCGTCTGGGCGCCCACGAGCGACACGGTGGCGTCGGGTGCGGAGCGCAGAATGTAGGCGTCGGTGCCGCTCGCCAGCCCCTCGGCTCCGGTAGAGCCCGGCAGGTCGCCCAGCCCGACTCCGGGGCCGTTGGGGTCAGCCACGTAGTTGTCCCGCTCCAGGAGGTTGAACGACCCGGTCCGGCGGTTCACGAGCATTGTTCCCCCGTCGACCGGAACCGCCTGGACGTCGGCGTAGTTGGCTGCGCCCACTTGGGCATCGACGCCTTCGAGGCGCACCGTGATCTGAGCGGTCGCCATGTCGACGACCGTCGGTGGCCGGGCGTCCTCCAAGACCACGGACCCCCCGAAGAAGTTGGGCCGCTGGGACGCGGCGGGGCGGCCCGAGGCGGCCGACCACACGAGCCCGGCCAGGGCGGCCATGACCAGGACCACGCCGCCAAGGGCGCCTGCGAGACCGAATCCGGGGGGCCCCTGGCGCTCGCCGCGCTGGCCGAAGCGGGGTTCAGGTTGGGTCATTTATTACTGTTCGCCGGTTTTGTCGGAGATGCCGAGGCTAGCCCAGAGGCACTCGGGCCCGCGCCGCGCTGGGCATGGGTCACAGCTCGGCGCGAGCGGTCGACCGCTCCCGCTTTTTCCCACTTCCTCATATCGGACAACCCGACTGGTGTGGTGAAGCGGAAGAAAGCGACGACTGGTGCCAATTTCCCGTTCGTACCACCCGTCGCATATCGGCCATTCCGGGGTTCACACGAAAAGTGACCCCGATGAGTGACACTCTGGGCGGATGGCACTGGGCGTTCCGGACTCGATCAAAGCGTTCCTCTTCGACATGGACGGCGTGATCACCCGCACCGCCACCGTGCATGCGGCAGCCTGGAAGCAAGCCTTCGACGAGCTCCTCCAGGGGCGCTCGAAGCAGACCGGTGAGCCGTTTCGGCCGTTCGATCCGGTGGAGGACTACGACCGCTACGTCGACGGCCGCGAGCGCGAGGACGGGGTCCGGGAGTTCGTGGCGTCGCGCCAGATCACCCTCCCCGAGGGCCGGCCCGGGGACCGGCCAGGGACTCCGACCGTATGCGGCATTGCCAACCGCAAGAACGCCATCCTCCTCGACAAGCTGGCCCACGAGCGGGTCGGCGTGTTCGACGACACTGTCGCCTACGTTGGCGCCGTCCGCGGGCTCGGCCTGCCTCGGGCGGTCGTGTCCGCCAGCGCCAACGCGGCCCAGGTCCTCATCTCGGCCGGAGTGGCGGACCTCTTCGACGCCCGGATCGACGGCATCGTCGCGGCGGAGAAACACTTGCGCGGCAAGCCGGCGCCGGACATGTTCTGGGCCGGGGCCGAGGCACTCGGGGTGCCACCCGGCCAAGCCGTCGTGTTCGAAGATGCTCTGGCGGGGGTGGCCGCCGGGCGGGCCGGCCAGTTCGGTTTCGTCGTGGGTGTGGACAGAGTCGGTCAGGCCGAGGCACTGAAGGACCAGGGTGCGGACGTGGTGGTGAGCGACGTCCGCGAGCTGCTCGCCCAGCCGTGATCGACCACCCGGCATTCGCCCTCGAGCCGTGGGTCATAAGGGAGAACGGCCTGGATCTCGACATCCTCGCCCAGTCGGAGTCGGTGTTCGCCCTGTCGAACGGCCACATAGGGATGCGAGGAAACCTCGAGGAGGGTGAGCCGCACGGCCTCCCGGGCACCTACCTGAACTCGTACTACGAGCTGCGACCGCTCCCCTATGCCGAGGTTGGCTACGGTTACCCCGAGTCGGGCCAGACGGTGATCAACG
>JAFAWZ010000175.1 GCA_019241495.1 Acidimicrobiales bacterium
CGATGGCGGCGGTGATGGCGCCGGCGGCCTTGTCGTTGATAACCGTGACGTTCACCGAGACCCATGAACGAGCCCGCGCCTTCGGTGTGTACGGGGCCATCTCAGGCGGGGGAGCCGCCATCGGGCTCATCCTCGGTGGTCTCTTGACGCAGTACGTCTCGTGGCGGTGGACCCTCCTGATCAATACACCGATCGCCATAGTGGCGGCCTTCGCCGCGTCCCGGTTGGTTCGGGAGAGCCGCTCCGAGAGCCGGTCCAATTACGACCTCCCGGGTGCTTTTACCTCGACTGCGGGCCTGCTGGCTCTGGTCTACGGGTTCACGCGGGCGCAGACCGGTGGTTGGGGATCCGGGGTCACCCTTTCGTTCGTGTCGATCGGAGTGGCGCTCATCGTTGCCTTCGTGGCCATCGAATGGCGCACTTCCAACCCGCTTCTTCCTCTGCGTGTCGTGGCCGACCGTAACCGGGCCGGGTCTTACCTGGCTGCCCTGTTGGCCGGCATCGCGCTGTTCGCCACGTTCCTGTTCCTGACCTACTACTTCCAGCAGACGCTCGGTTACTCGGCCATCAAGAGCGGCTTCGCCTTCCTCCCGTTCTCAGTGGGGATAGTGGCGGGGGCCACCCTTTCCAGCCGCTTCTTGCCTCGGGTTGGGCCTCGTCCTCCACTCGTGGGTGGCCTGGCCCTGGCCGCAGCCGGTCTGGTGGTGTTCACCCAGGTCCATGCCCACAGCTCGTTCTGGATGCTCCTCTTCCCTGCCGAGCTCCTCGTCAGCTTCGGCATGGGTAACGCGTTCGTCCCGATGAGCAGCACCGCGTTGGTCGGCATCGAACCCGGCGACGCCGGCGTCGCCAGCGCTCTCATCAATACGACCCAGCAGACCGGCGGCTCCCTCGGGGTGTCCCTCCTCAATACGGTGGCTGCGTCGGCGACGTCGAGCTATCTAACGGCTCACGCCGGCGGGGTGGGGGCGGCGGTACGGGCGGCTGCGGCCGTCCATGGCTACACCACCGCTTTCGCCACCAGCGCGGCCCTTATGGGGGCGGCCGCCCTGGTCGGCTTGGTCCTGCTTCGAGCGACGAGGGACGACGTGTCGGGTGGTATGGAGCTGGTCCCGGCGTAAATCGCCACGGTGGGTGCACCCAACACCTAACGGACGCTGAGCGGGCTGGGCCGGCTCGTCGGCACGCCTCCTTCACCGATCGGACGGTCACGGAAGAGACCCCAGATCACGGTCTGGGCCGACGGGGTTCCGGGGCCCCCTCGGGGCCAGGCATGGTGGCCCCCTTGGTATTCGACCAGTGAGACCCGTCCTCCCGGCCCGCATCTGGTCCACTCGGTGATCGTCATGGCCGGAAAGGATGACGCCGTCGTCGAGGTGCGGCAACCCTCGAGCACTCTCCATTGAGTCATGAGGCTCTGCACCGTCACTTCTTCGTGACCGGCGATCATCTTGGGTTCCTGGCGGTCGGACAAAGTGAGGAGGGGATCGCCGGTCGAGGCGATCTCCACCAGGGGCACCGGGTGCGAACCAGTGCAGGTCGACACCGCGACGGCCTCCACCGCGGCCACCCCGGCGAAGGCGTCCGGATCCGCGCAGGCCATGCGGTAGGCCATCCGGCCGCCGTTGCTGAACCCGGCCAGGTATACGAGGTTGGCCGACGTTCCAGGTTGGGTCGCGAGTACCGAGCGCATCACGGCGTCGATGAAGGCGACGTCGTCGACCCCCGACGAATGCGCCTTCCCGCAGCAGTATCCGGCATTCCACGACTCGCCGAGACCGGCTGGGTAGACAACGACCGCTTGACCAACGACGCTCAAGAAGCCACTGGCCTTCACCATGGCGGCGGGCGTCATGTTCCGGCCGTGCAGGACGATCAGCACGGGCAGCGACGGGGTTGTGATCGTCGTGGGGCGGGCGACGAGGTAGTAACGGGAGCGGCCCTGGACCACCATCGAGACGACCCGGGTGGTCCACCCCGCCGGTGGGCTGGGGACGACGATGCTGCCTCGTCCTCCTGATAGGGCCGGGCTCGGCTGGCGGGTGGCCACGGTGTGGGTGGCCACCGTGTGGGTGATCACGGTGTGCGTGATCACGGTGGGGGCGGGGGCGGCCTCGGCGCCATGTTGTGCCGCTACAGTGGCGAACCCCGCGATCCCGGTGACGGACAGGAGAGCACAGGCCAAGGGGAGCGCGAGCCACCAGGTGCTGGCGATTCTCCTGGTTCGGCTTGTCGCCCTGTGCGGGCCCTTACCCACTCGGCTACTCCTCTCGGGACCGTCAGCAGGAGAGTCCTCAGTAGGACAGTACGGGCTCTTCCGCACCAACTGGGCGCGTCCCGACGAGCACGGGAACGGTGAAGTACCGGCCGTTCTGAAGGTGCGGCGCGGGTCCGGGGAAGTCGATCACGCCTCTAGATCGGAGGACCTCGAGGGCGGCTTGGAGCGAGACGCCGTGGCCGACGACGATCAGCGACGGCGGCGACTCGGTCGCGACCGCTGGCTCGGAGCCGAGCACTGATCGCGAGACCTGCGCCGACCCGGTGACCAGCGCCAACTCGATCCGATCGGCCGCCCTCCGGCCCGTCTCAGCCGGGGTCTCTCCCCCGCCCCGCCGGATTTCGGCTCCGGCTTCCCACAGGTGGAACTCAGTCGGGAACCGGGATAGGGCTTCTTGGCGGTTGAGCCCTGTCCATGTTCCCAGGTCGATTTCGCGCAACGCCGGGTCGGTCTCGAACTCGATGTCGATGGCTCGAGCCACCGCCTCTGCTGTCATCACCGCCCGGCGCAGGTCGCTGGACAACACTCCAGGTCGACGGGCGCCGAGCCCCCCGCTTAGGACCAGGTCGGCCAGGTCGGCCGCGACATGCCTGGCTTGTTCCACGCCGGTCGGGTCCAGCGGCGGATCGGCATGTCCTTGGAACCGACCCAGAGCGTTCCAAGCCGTCTGGCCGTGACGTACTGCAATCAAGCGCCGGCGTGTGATCATGTCAGTACATCATCCGGGGATCGCGGTAGTGCTTGAACTCGATCAGGTTCCCCGATGGGTCCTTCAACACGAAGGTGAGGTGTTCCTCGACCTCATCTTTGAAGCGGGGCTGGCAGGGGCGGAAGAAGGGAACATCACGGGTCTCGGCGCAAAGCAGGACCGCATCGAACTCGGAACGGTCGCGGAAGGTGACGCCGAAGTGGCGAGGGTAGAGCTCGGGTTCGAGGTCGACTTGGTCCGAGAGGTGACATACGACCTGGTCACCGAAGAAGTCGAGCGTTATGCGATCCGGGTAGCGGCGAGCCAGGTGGCAGCCCAGCTTGCCCACGTAGAACTCTTGGGCCTCGTCCAGATCCCGAGCCGGGATCGCCAGGTGGAACACGTTGGCTGGTTCACGCACAGCTTCTCGCCTGCTCGAAGTGCATGAGCGTGTCGGCTCGCAGACCGAGGCGTAACGTCTCGAGACCTATGACCTCGCACGGGGCGATGTTGCCCAGATTGACGTTGGTCCCGAGCAGCTTGATGAAGTGAGTCTGCAGGTCCTTGGTCGGGGCCTCGAAAATGAGATGGTCGGACTCGATGTCGCTCGAGAGGATGGCGTCGACCAAGTCGTCGCGCGGTGTGCCGTCGGGCCGGCAAATGCCACTTCGCCCGCTCTCCCTGGCTTCGGTGATCACGTACGAGGCGCCGGCTTCGGCGTCGGCGTGAATGGCATCGAGAAGCTCCTCCGCGGTCAGGGCCGAAGATCGGTCAGCGTCTTTGAAGCCGACTTCCGAAAGGACGGTGAACTCTTCCGCGCACCGTTTTATGAAGTACGCCTTGTCCTCGAGGGACATGTCGATGGTTCCGTTCGAGATCTCGACGTAGCGACACCCGCACAACCTGCACAGGGTCAGGAACGACTCGAACCGCTCCTGCTGCACGAACTTCTCGAACAACGTTCCCCCGAAGTAGTAACCGATGCCGAGCTGGCGGAGTACCTCGAACTTCCGCTCCACGTCCGGTGTGACAAGGGCGGTGCCCCAGCCGAACTTGACCACGTCGACGTAATCGGCTCCACTGGCCATGGCGTCGGCGAAGGCCCCGTGGGGGATGCCGTTGTCGATGGCCATGGTGAGGCCGGAGCTGCGTGGTTTGGCATTGCGGGCTGGAAGATCCAAGAAGATGGAGTCCATGGTCGGGTCTCCTTTTTTCGGGGGCGTCGTTGGGGGGTATTGCGGTCAGTCGTAGTTGGGGTGAGAAAGGGAAGGGTCCGGTGCAGCGGCATCGGGTGGGGCACCTGCGGTGGATGCGGCCATGGCTCGTACCGCAGCCCGGCGGATCTTGCCGGTCGGGCCGGAGGGGAGAGACGTGGCGACATGGATCTCGGCGGGACGTTTGTAGCGGCTGAGCGATGCCCGGCATCTGCCGGCCAGTTCGCCGGCCAGCTCTTCTGGAATCTCGACCATGCCGGGAGCAGTCAGGACGTAGGCGACGGGTTCCTCACCGACGGTTGGGTGACCGCGGCCGACCACTACAGCTGCGGTCACCCGTGGATCGCTGAGC
>JAFAWZ010000008.1 GCA_019241495.1 Acidimicrobiales bacterium
AAGCTGATCAACACCTACGGCGACCTGGACGGCATCTTCGCCCACCTCGACGAGCTGACCCCCAAGATCCGCCAGAGCCTGGCCGATCACGAGGCCCAGGTTCGGGCCAATGCGGCCGTCACGCCCTTGGTTCGCGACGTCCCCGTCCACGTCGATCTGGACGAAGCGGCGCTCGGCGGTTGGAACCTCGAAGAGATCCGCCGCCTGTTCGACTTCCTGGAATTCCGGACGCTCTGGGACCGTTTCCTGGACGCCACCGGAGGGGACAAATCGGGGACCGCTTCTGCATCCGGGCCCGCCGCGACGATGGCGGTGGCGCTCGAACGGCCTCGGGACGCCCCCGCTGCCGCAGAGCTGCTCAACACCTGGCGAGCGTCCGGTACGGACCTGGCCACCGCCGGAGCCTGGTCAGGTCGCGAGGGCCGGTCGGATCTGCTCGGTCTCGTTTTCGTGCCGCTGCCGGCGGGCGATCCGGTGGAAGGCGTCTGGCTGGAAGCGGGCTGGATGTCGTCGGAGAAGACCCGGCTCGCGTTGAACGCCCTGCTCGGACCGGGCGGCTGTCACATCTCCTGCCACGACGCCAAGGCGTTGATGCGGGGTCTGGCCGTGATGGGGATCACTTTTTCCAACTTGGAGCTCGACCCGGCCATCGCCGCCTACCTGGTGGACCCGGCGGGAGACCAGTACCTGCTGGAGGATCTGGCCGCTCGCTACGCCGGGGTCGAGCTGGTGGCCCCGGACGGCCCACCCGCTGGACAGTTGGATCTCACCGGCGCCGGATCGGTAGATCCGGCCGACGAGGCAGCCCGCCGGGCGGGCGCGGTGGCCCGGTTGGTGGAGCCCCTAGGGGCCGCTCTGTCGGCGCGGGGGATGTCGAAGCTGTACGACGAGGTGGAGCGCCCGCTCGTTCGGGTGCTGGCCGAGATGGAAGAGGTCGGGGTACGCGTCGATGTGCCGGTGCTGGAGGAGCTGGCGTCGGAGCTGGCCTCTGAAGCCCGCCGGCTGGAGCGGCACATACAGGACCTGGCCGGCGCGGACTTCGTCGTCAACTCCACTCCCCAGCTGCGCGAGATCCTCTTCGGCAAGCTGGGCCTCACCCCCCAGAAGAAGACCAAGACGGGTTACTCCACCGACGCCCAAACGCTGGAGAAGCTCCGGGGTGAGCACCCCATCGTCGAGGAGCTGCTCCGCTACCGGGAGGTCGAGAAGCTCCGTTCGACCTATGGGGAATCCCTTCTGGCCGAGGTCGGCCCGGACGGCCGGATCCACGCCACGTTCAACCAGACGGTGGCCCGCACCGGACGGCTCAGCTCCGACCAGCCGAACCTGCACAACATCCCGATCCGCTCCGAGGAGGGCAGGCGCTTCCGGCGCTGCTTCATCCCGAGCGACGGCTGCCGCTTCTTGGTCGCGGACTACAACCAGATCGAGCTGCGCGTCATCGCCCACCTGGCCGAAGAGCCGGCCCTGATCGAGTCGTTCCAGGCGGGCACCGACATCCACAACGTGACCGCCTCGCGCATCTACGGTGTGGCCCCCGACGACGTGACGATCGCCATGCGGTCCAAGGCCAAGATGGTGTCCTACGGGCTGGCGTACGGCATGGAGGCTTACGGGCTGGCCTCCAGGCTGGCCATACCGGTGGACGAGGCGACCCAGATCCTCCGCGCCTACTGGGCCGCCTTCCCGGCCGTGCGGGCCTACATGGACCGGGTGGTGGCCGAGGCCCGTGACCGGGGGTACACAGAGACCCTGTTCGGGCGCCGGCGCCTCATCCCGGAGCTTCAATCCGGCCGTTACCAGGTACGTTCGGCGGGGGAGCGCCAGGCCATGAACGCGGGGATCCAGGGTCTGGCCGCTGACATCTTCAAGGTGGCGCTGGTGCGCCTCGACGGCCGGCTCCGGCCGGCCGAGCTGTCCAGCCGGCTGGTGCTGCAAGTACATGACGAGGTGATCCTGGAGGTGCCCCCCGACGAGGCGGAGGCGGCGGCTGCCGCCGTGATAGATGCCATGACCGGCGCAGCCGAGCTTCGGGTGCCTTTGACCATCAACCTGGCATGGGGCGAGAACTGGGCCGAGGCGAAGGGCTAGAGACGGCCCGGCTGACCGGCAGGGAATTCGAGGCGCTGGCGGCCCACGCCGGCCGGGCCTACCTGCGCTACTCGTTCACCAAGGGCACCGAGCAGGAGGTACGGTTCCTGGCTGAAAGGCTGGAGCTCCATGCGGGCGACCGGGTGCTGGACGTCGGGTGCGGCCCCGGCCGCCACGCCGTGGCATTGCGGGCCCGGGGCGTGGAGGTCGTGGGCCTGGACGTATCGCAGCGGTTCCTGGCCGATGCCGGGCCGGGCTCGTGGGTGCGGGCCGACGCCCGTCTCCTGCCGTTCCGAGCGGGTGCCTTCGACGCGGCCATCTCGCTGTGCCAGGGCGGCTTCGGCCTGCTCGGGGGCGAAGACGACCCGGCCGTATTGCATCAGATGGCGGCGGTGGTCAGACCCGGAGGCCGGCTGGCGGTGAGCGCCTTCTCTTCCTATTTCGCGGTGCGTCACCTCGAGGAGGGTGAGGTGTTCGACGCGTCCTCGGGGGTTAACCACGAGCGCACCGAAGTCCGCAACCCCGAGGGGGAGGCCGAGACGTTCGACCTGTGGACCACCTGCTTCACCCCCCGGGAGCTGCGCATGATGGCGGCCCAGGCCGGCATCGAGGTCGAGGGAGTGTGGTCGGTCACTCCCGGCGGCTACCAGGAGCGCCCTCCGGACTTGGAACACCCGGAGTTTCTGCTGGTGGGAGGCGTGTAGACTGGCTGGGCAGCCATTTTCACTTTTTTTTTCCGTCTACAGAAGGTCGCTTGTACATGTCCGACGACACCCTGATCGCCCCTGCGCCATCGACTGAGATGGGCACATTTGACGAGAGCGGTGAGTACACGCCGCGCCAGATCGTCGCCGACGATTTGGGGGGGACGTCTCTCGAGGACGCCATCGCCGGCACCATCGTGGAGTTCGAGGACGGCGACATCGTCACCGGCACCGTGGTCAAGGTCGACAAGGACGAGGTCCTTCTCGACATCGGCTTCAAGTCCGAGGGCGTGATCCCGGCCCGGGAGCTGTCCATCCGCCACGACGTCCACCCGAGCGAAGTTGTCAGCCTCGGTGACAAGATCGAGGCTCTTGTGCTCCAGAAGGAGGACAAGGAAGGGCGTCTCATCCTGTCCAAGAAGCGGGCCCAGTACGAGCGGGCGTGGGGCACCATCGAGGGCATCAAAGAGCGCGACGGCGTCGTGTCCGGCCCGGTCATCGAGGTCGTCAAGGGCGGGCTCATCCTCGATATCGGGCTTCGGGGCTTCCTGCCGGCTTCGCTGGTGGAGCTGCGCCGGGTGCGGGACCTGGCCCCCTACATCGGCCGTACGCTCGACGCCAAGATCATCGAGCTCGACAAGAACCGGAACAACGTGGTCCTGTCGAGACGGGCCTGGCTCGAGGAGACCCAGCGCGAGCAGCGCGACGAGTTCCTCACCAACCTGAAGCCGGGGGAGGTGCGCCGGGGCGTCGTCTCCAGCGTCGTGAACTTCGGCGCCTTCGTGGACCTGGGCGGTATGGACGGGCTCATCCACGTGTCGGAGTTGTCCTGGAAGCACATCGACCATCCCTCCCAGGTGGTGCAGGTCGGCGATGAGGTCGAGGTGCGGGTCCTCGACGTGGATCTCGACCGCGAGCGGATCAGCCTGTCGCTCAAGGCCACGCAGTCCGATCCCTGGCAGGACTTCGCCAACGCCCACCGGGTCGGGGAGCTGGTGTACGGCCGGGTCACCAAGCTGGTCCCGTTCGGCTGCTTCGTCCAGGTGGGCGAAGGCATCGAGGGGCTGGTGCACATCTCGGAGATGGCCGTGCACCACGTCGACCTGCCGGAGCAGGTGGTAACGCCGGGCGAGGAGCTGTGGGTCAAGATCATCGACATCGACCTTCAGCGGCGCCGCATCAGACTGTCCATCAAGCAGGCGGCCGAGGGCGGGGAGGTGGCCGCCGAGTACCAGGAGCACTTCGGCGAGCAC